>NZ_CP087132.1:2700000-3000000 GCF_020911885.1 Flavobacterium acetivorans | reverse complement strand
TTGATTTTACAGGATTGTTTTCGATATACAAATGCACTTCTGGGTCAGAGTCCATTTCGAATAAATCATTTTGGTCTCTATATTCTAATTCTCTTAAAATAAGCCGTTCTGTTTCTATTACAATTCCCATTTGCCAGTCGTTTTATATTTGTTTGTTTCGTTCTTTGAGTTTCTACAATTAGGTTTAGGCCTTAGTTGTAATGTAGTAACTTTTAACCCCAAAAGCAGCCCAATTTATCTTCTTCAACAATTTTCACAAATTCTTTTAGGTTGTTTACTTTTTCTTTTGGCTTATAGCTATGCCATTTAAAATCGGACATAAACCAAAAAATTTTCCATTGATTCTCTTTTTTGACGAATGTGGCTTTTGCAATGTTGTACTCCCTTTTTTCTTGAGGATTTTTCCAATCTGGACGAATTTCAAAAAGGATGACACTTTGATTTTCAACTTTGTAGTTAATATCCAGTTTGCTTTTAATGTCTTCTGATGGTCGGATTTTGATCAGGAAGCTTTCCATTATTTCTATAATCTCGATTTGGTTTTCAAATTGTAATGCCATTTGTAGTTAAATTATGGTTTTGATTATTTTCCAGATGCTGCAATTGCTTAGGGACAAGTTAGTCTATAAAATAACCTTCATTGTAATAGCTCCAAATATAGCAAAATAACGGTATAAAAAGAGGGTTATTCTTGTTTTAAGAAGAAAATACATCACTGGAATTCGCCGTCAACAAATGCGTTTTTCAAGTTTAGAATACGCAATACCTACATTCAGTTTTAAAAACATTCACGTAAACAGTCAGCAGACTTTTATTATTCTTACCGCTTTTAAGAACAAAAAAAACGCAAAGGTCATGAGGCATTTGCGTAGCGTAGAGACGAACACTTCTTGGATCGAGGGTCAGGAGACCTCGAATTGCGGGGGCTGGGAGAAATGCTGGTACAGGACGGAGAATGTACGAAGGCGGGAGACTTCGCACAGCTTGGTGTTTCTCATCGGTACGAGTTGGGAGACTTCGCACAGCATTGTTTTTCTTTGAATATATTTTTACTTTTTCCCTTGATGGAAAAAGTAACAAAAAGATCAAGCCTGATCCCGATATCTATCGGGATTAAAAACTTAAAAACTACCTCAAAACTATGTTCCGCAGCCCGAGCCGTTCGCCTTTCAGGCTCAACTCGCGGACTGCTGCCACGTCGTTTTTTCGTTGTTTTTCTATGTTTTAATTTAAGGGCGGGGTGAGAAGTTGTGAGATTTGAGTTATGAGTTGTGAGATGGTTGAGTTCTTTGAAGGCTGCGCTCGGGTTAGGTATTCTTCAAACATTTGACGCTCGACTGCGGAAGCTAAGGACAATTGAATCCCAGAAATAACAGCAATTTGAATTTAATTGAGTAGAAGTATAAAAGGTCATTTAATATTGCTACCATTGATGTTTTTGTTAAAAGAAAAAATTAAGGTTACCAATTTTCTTTTTTGCTTGATCAAAAAAGAAACAAAAAAATCAAGTCTGAGCTTCCTCGTCGGTCAAATTAGTTTTTGAATCCTAAAAGAAAAGAACTCGCTTCGCTCAAACAGCTTTTCTTTTTACGTATTCTTCAAACATTTGACGCTCGACTGCGGAAGCTAAGGACAATTGAATCCCGGAAATAACAGCAATTTGAATTTAATTGAGTAGAAGTATAAAAGGTCATTTAATATTGCTACCATTGATGTTTTTGTTAAAAGAAAAAATTAAGGTTACCAATTTTCTTTTTTAGCTCGCTTAATTTTTGTTTTTTTTAGCGGTGCTCACTGACCCAAGCCTGAAAGGCGAACAGATGAAATAATCTTCGATTTGTCTTGATCAAAAAAGAAACAAAAAAATCAAGCCTGAATATTTTTATCCCGAAAATCTCGGGAATATTTATCTCACTAATCCCTTATTGTTATTGGTGTTCGATGAAGCTCACTTCGTTTCGGTTTCGCTATCGCGACCCCAGCCGCTCGTGTTTCACACTCGACTCGGGGGGCACTCCCGGCGGCCAACGCTTAAAATTCTCCCGTGATTTTATAATTAAAAATAGTAGGGCGATACTAAAATAGAAGGCCTGATTTTTTATCTTTACTTTTTTAGCTCACTTACCTTTTAATTGACACTCACTAAATCTTCTAATTTTATTTTTACTCTTTTTATATATTTATCGAATACTCTCCTGACCTCTTCCTTAAGTATTGCTAATTTTTCATAAGCTATATCGATAGTTTCTTTAGTAATTGGCTCTATTTCTTTGTTACATTGAATTGCTGTACGGGCTTCATCTAATTGCTTTAAAACAAACCACTCTTCTTTTTTTTCGGGGTCAAATGTATTAGCCAGCACAATGGAAAACTTACGAAGATATTCTTCCTGCTCTTCAAGACTTTCTGTACCTGTATAATCTCCTGCCAAAAACCAAGAAATATTTATAAACAAGTATCGAAATTGCTGATGCATATTATATGCAGCAGATAAATGTCTTCCATCGGTATTGTAGTATTTCAAATCCCGACCAATAATATTAATTTCCAAATTGTGTCTCTTAAATCTTTTCGTGACCTTCTTTATCAATTTTTCAGGTTTTATTTTTTTGAAATCAACTACACTCGTGAAATTAGAAGCGCTATATAGGAGTTGACTATCATCGCAATTCATAATAGCATAAAGATTACCTTCTTCTAGTTCTGCTTTTAACCATGCTTCATCATAAAAGGAAAACGAAAATTCAGGGTAGGACTTCATAATTTTCCATGAAAAATCATAAATCTCCTCGTAATAATGCGGATTGGATTTACTTACAAGAACCGTAATAATACCATTATTAGACGGCTCTTCCAAGTGCTTTGAAAAATAAATCGCATCGATTTTGATGAACGCCCTCAGTAGCTTAATTACCTTTTTTAATGGATCATATTCTGGACAATCTTGCTGAGTTAAAATATTGTGATACATAATGTTTTTTTTTAAGTTTCTTTAATATACAGATCTCCTAAACGCTCTAATTCGGATGCTATCAATTCGCTGGCTCTTTTGTGGAAAAGATTGCTTCTCTTTTCTAAAACCTCAGTATCTAGTCTACATGATAATTTTGGATTTGCCCAGCGAAGTTCGCTTGGATGTGCTTTTAATAACTTAAATAACCTTTTGTCTTCAGGAGAAGTTCGTGGAAATATATCCGAGGTTAGTGGTGTGACTATTTCACAGAGTTCAAACAAATAAGGCAATGAAAAATGATCAGGACGATAACCCAAGAATACATCTATAAGTCCAAGGCAGGTCTGTTCTACAGCTATATGTATCATGGATTCCTGAACAAATCCGTAATCGGTATAGTCAGTATGAGCTAAGTTTCCTAGGAAAGTTTCTGCAACTGTATTTCTGTTTTTCCAATGGGAATGGATGGACTTTATGTTGCGTTTTGGAGTTTCATCAAAAGGGATGTTTGGAGGTACGGTTACATTTTCGTAAACTTTATATCCTTTGGTTAAAACCTGATGATAGAAGTATAATTGATGTGGGGTGAAATTCCGTACTGATGTTGCTTTGTGCAGCAACAAAGTAACGGTATAACGACCTCCTAATTTGATCTTTATAGTATGACTAATATCTGCTATGGCATTGATTACATATTCATTGGTAAAAACCAACAAATAGAAATGCGTACGCTTTTGCTGAACAGAAGCTGTAGCTTGAAATGGATTTTGAACGGTTTGACTTTGCCTTTTTTCTCCGAAACAGTAAATACCACTTGTACTAATACTCTCCTTAATGATATTGCTTATCATTTGTAATCCTGTGTTATCAATTGTACTCATAATTTTAATTTTTTAATTGATACTTGTTTGAAAATTTGATTTTTGTTTAATACCCTGCCAAAAAAATTAATTGTGAAGGATATTTTATTCTTTTTCATATGTAGATAATGTTAGTATTTATTAGAAAAATTGTATTTTTGTTTAGGTCATAGCAAGTTCCGAACAGTTCCAGCCGTACCCAACCAATTGGTATTGTATTACACAATTCATCATTAGTATTTTACCAATAAAAATTTCGCAACGATTTAATACCTTTGAATTATGAACACAGCAACAAAACCAAAACATATTGGCAGAAATATCAGCCGAATCAGGGAATTACGCGAGATGAAGCAAGAAGCATTGGCAATTGCATTAGGTGTGAGTCAGCAAACGGTTTCTAATATGGAAAATAGTGAAACTATTGAAGATGAAAAATTACTTGAAGTTGCAAAAGTTCTTGGAGTTACATCTGAAGCTATAAAGAATTTCTCCGAGGAAAGTGTTTTCAATTTCTTCAATAACTTTTATGATAACAGTGCCAGTAATGGACAAGGTGCTTTTGGTCCGGTTTATAATTTTAATCCTATTGATAAACTTGTGGAGCTTTATGAACGATTAGTTCAGGCTGAAAAAGATAAAATAGCTTATTTAGAGAAGTTGTTGAAGGATAAATAATTTACAAAAGACATAATTAATTATAAAAGAGACTTTCTAGGTCTCTTTTTTGTTTTTAGTATTTTAGGATAATTTACTTTTTTTGATTGCTGTATATTGAAGTTATGATGTGCCATCAATTTTTTCAAATGATTCACAAAAAAACTCTTCCTGAAAGTAGTCAGAATTTTGTGAATTTAAAATAACATTGATTAGAAAAAGTAATCTTCCTGATGTAAAATATAATAATCGCTTGCAATTTTTTTTGAGATTTATAAAAATTCGTAGGAATAATATGTTATATTTAACATATCGAATAAAAAAAATCCCACGGAGTACGCAGGATTTAAGAATTTCTTCGGCTTATAGCCTTATTGTGAATTGCTTTCAAGTTACAAATATATAAAAAATCAATTCACAACACATACATTATTTAAAATATAGTTATGTAAAAAAGGCTAAGTCGAAAAAACCAGAAATTAGTTTTGGAAGCTAACTTCAACACATCATGCATTATATGTTTTTACCTTTCTAAATCAAAGATATAAATACTTTTTTATAATGTATGTAGAACCTTAATTTATTTTTATATTTGAATTAAAATATTAAGTTATGAGCAAAACAATCGGAATCGATCTAGGCACCAATTCAGTTGGTTGGTGTATCAGAAATACTTCTATGGATGACAACCAAATAACTGATTATGGGGTTTTGACTTTTGACAAAGGGGTTGCTTCTGAAAAGGGAAATGAGTTCCCTAAAGTTCAAAAACGTACCGAAAGTAGAGGAAAAAGGAGAAATTATCAGGCAGAGAAGTACAGAAAATGGAAGTTACTGGAATATCTTATTGAAAAAGAACTTTGTCCCTTATCCATAGAAGATTTAGATAAATGGCGAAAGTATGAAAAAGGGGGGAGACGTGAATATCCTCAATCCAATAGATTTATCCAGTGGTTGCGTTTTGACTTTAATGGAGATGGAAAACCTGATTTTCATTTGTTCGAAAAGGATGATACTGAAAGCTACTATGTTTTTAGGGCTTCTATAATTGAAGAGAAACACAAGCGTGTATTTCAAAACAATCCTCATGTTTTAGGAAGAGTTTTATATCAATTAGTACAAAGGCGAGGCTTTAGAGGAAGAGATGAAGAGGAAGCTAAAACGATGCTAAATGGCAGTGAAAAAACAGGAACACAAGGCAGAAATGTTATTGCAGATTATATCATTGAACATAAAACATTAGGAGCCGCTTTATTTTATTATCAAAAAGAAAATGGAGGCAGAATACGTCAGCGATATAATTTAAGAAGGGATTATGAAGACGAACTTAAGGAGATTTGCAAAATTCATAATATTATAGAAAAAGATTACCAACTTTTGTGGAAAGCGATTATCTGGCAGAGACCTTTAAGAACTCAGAAAGGACTTGTTGGGATTTGTATTTACGAAAAAAATAAAAAAAGAGCTCCAATAAGCCATCCCTTGTATGAAGAATATAGGACTTGGGTTTTTATCAATAATTTAAAAATTGAAGTCCCTGAAGGGATGGATAGAAATATATATTTGAAAGAAAAAATCTATCCTATTTTTTATAAATCCTCTAATGAGTTTGAATTAAGTTCAATTTTAAAACAATTAGCAAAGGATGGAGCTGTTATAAACTCCAAATTTCATTCAAAAACTAAAATTATTTCTGCTAAGTTGTTAAAATCTTTTGATGATATTTTAGGAGAAGATTGGAAAGAAAAATTCCAATGGAAATCCATTCATAACAGGGAATCTCAACCTAAAAAGAAAACAGACAACAAATTTACTTTTGAAGACATTTGGCATGTTTTAAATACATTTGATGGACAAGAAAACCTTCAAAAATTTGCATTAGAAAAATTAAATTTAGATGAAGAAAAAGCAACTAAATTTTCTAAAATAAAATTAAACCAAGGATACGCAACTTTGAGCTTATCCGCTATCAAAAAAGTTTTACCATTTCTTCAGAAAGGTTTTTTATATAGTCACGCCATATATTTGGCGAATTTATATAAAGTTTTAGGTTCGGAAGAAATTACGGAAGGATTGTCTCTCTACTTTGCCGATGAAGTTGATAAAATAATAAGAAACAACAAAGATCAAAAAACATTAAATGATATAGTAAACAATCTTATTCAAACTGAATTAAACGAAGAACACCGGTATTCAATAGAAGTCGACAGAGGACTTGACTCCTCTGAATTAAAAAGAATAAACAATAAGATTATAGAAGTCATTGGAGAAAAGACGTGGAATGATTTTGAAAATGATAGGAAATTAGAAACTACAAACTATATATACAATAAGTTTAAAGAGTTTTTAAGAAAATCCGTCCTATCAAAAAAGAATATATTTGTAGAGCAACCCCGTTTACACAACCAAATATTTGAATTTTTACAAGACACATACGATATCCCTCTCGAAAGAAAAAAATATTTATGGCATCCGTCTGAACAAGAAAACTATGCCGCTGCATCAGAATATCAAGAATACAAAATAAAGGATAATAGTATTTTTTTAACAGAAAATAAAATTCAACAATTTTTACAGAGAAATCCAAATGCGGAATATCAAGGTCGCTCATTGAAGTTATTGGGAAGCCCTGAACCAATTAGCAAAGGTTTTAAAAATCCTATGGCATTAAAATCGCTCCAGAAACTCAAACAATTATTAAATTACTTATTACAAACGGACAAAATAAATGATGATACTCGTGTAGTTATAGAAATCGCTCGTGAATTAAACGACGCCAATAAAAGAAAAGCTATTGAAAGATGGAATAACGAAAGAGAAAAAGAAAATGAAGTTTTTAGAAAAAAGATTAGAGAAATCAACGAAGAATGCAAAACGACTTTTGATGAGAACGATAAAACTTTACTAAAAAAAATCAGACTTTGGGAAGAGCAAGCCAGAAAGTGCCTTTATACAGGAAAAACGATTAATAGTTCCGATATTTTTAATGGAAGTTATTATGATATAGAGCATACTGTACCTGCAAGTATTTCATTTGATAGTGAATTGAAAAACCTAACTTTAACAGATACAAACTTCAATAGAATAGTAAAAGGAAAACTCTTTCCAACGCAACTTTCAAATTATAATACAGAAGCAATTATTAACGGTAAAAGCTATAATCCAATCATAAAAAATATCGAAATTATTTTTGGTAAAAGGACAGTAACCATTAAGAAGATTAAAGGAAAAGAAGTTGAATCAGTTGAATGGAAAAAGATTGAAGAATTGCAAAATTCATATGATGAATGGAAGAAAAAAGCATCATACGCATCAACTAAAGATGTAAAGGATGCTTGTATCCAACGTTATCACATGATTAAATTTGATTTGGATTATTTAAAATCCAAATTACACACTTTTACATTAGAAGAATACAAATCTGGTTGGAAAAATAGTCAATTGAGAGACACTCAAATTATAACGAAATACGCATTACCGTATCTAAAAACGGTATTTAAAAAGGTCGCTGTAGAAAAAGCAGAAGTTGTAAATTGTTTTAAAGAGATTTATGAAATCAAGCTACCTTTTGCAAAGAAAAATCGAAATGTACATAGTCACCATGCAATTGATGCCGCAATTTTAACTTTAATTCCACCATATTACGAAAGAGATAAAATTTTACAGAAATACAATGATGAAAAAGATAGAAAAACTGGCAAAATTTATCATGAAAAACCGAAAGATTGGGAAAATTTTTCAGCCTCTAAAGTTTTATTTATCGAGAAAGAAATTTTGATAAACAACCTTTCAGAAAATAAAACCTCATTATCGACATATAAAAAAGTCAGAAAAAAAGGAAAAATAGTATACTTAAAATATAAGGATAATCTGGGGGAATGGCATGACCGATTAGACAAAAATGGCAAAAAAACTCCAAAAATTGCTAAAGGAGATACGATTAGAGGTCAATTACACGGAGAATCCCTATACGGAGCTATAAAACAGCCATTGAGAGATCAGGACAATAAAATTTTATTTGATGAAAATAAAAAAATGATTCTACAAGATGAAACATTCGTAGTGATTCGTAAAGATTTGATTTATAAAAAGGATGCTAATTCGCCCGGCTTTAAAACATTGGAAGAAGTTGAAAAAATAATTGTGGATAATGCTTTGTTTGAAATGATAAAAAAACAAGTTAATGAATCTGATTTTAAAACCGCATTAGCAAATGGAGTTTGGATGTTTGATAAAAAAGGAAACATAGTCAATAAAATTCGTAGAATAAGATGTAAAGAAACCATTAAATATAGCACTGCCGTCAAAATTCATACTCATAGTTATAAATCCGACAAAACATATAAGTTACAGACTTTGGCAAAAAACGGGGAAAACACGTTGTGTTTATTCTATAAAAATGAGAAAGCTAAGGTTATGAATATATTAAGCATCGGACATGTAGCAGCGTTAAAAATTAAAAACGAAAAAGAATATTTTGGAATTCCATTATACAATCAAATTGAAACTGGAAAGGGAAAAAGCAAATCAACAATTCCACTTTATGCTATATTAAAATCAGGGCAGAAAGTTTTGTTTTACAAGGAAAGCATAGAAGAATTGAAAGAGTTAATGAGAGAGAAAAAACATAAGCAACTACTTTCTGACAGAATGTATAAAATTTACCAGTTTGAAGGCGATGGTAGAATAAAATTTAAGCATCATTTGGCTGCTGGTGTTGATACCGATTTAAAAAAAGAAAACAAAGAATATGCATATTTTGATGTAAGCGAAAAACCAGTTTTTTTACGCTTAAGACAAGCTAATTGGAGTTTTGCAATCGAAGGAATCGATTTTGAAATGGAATTAGATGGGAGTATAGTGTTTAAATCTTAACTTGATAAAGTTCGGAATTACATTAAGAACCAAGAGGAGCATTATAGCAAACAATCATTTGAAAATGAATATAATGAATTTATTGACAGATATAAATTCAGAAAAGAATAGGATTGGGCTAAAGCCATATAGTATTGTCCTATTTTCTCCTGTAGCTAAAGCTGGAGGCAATTCAAAAGCTTGAGGCAATTCATAAAAATGATTATAACATAATATGAATAGGATTGGGCTTAAGCCCATTCCATTAATAAAAAAATAAAAATGGGGCGATTCAAAAAATAATTGCAATTCAAAATCAATAGGATTGGGCTTTGCCTCATTCAACAAAAAAAGAAATTGGGTGCAGAAGTCTTTAGCCAAAATATTTTGTGGGTCATTAAAAGTAATTATGGATTTTTAAATTAAAAAAAATGATTAAGAGAACCCTTTTCTTCGGTAATCCTGCTTATTTGAGCACCAAAAATGAACAAATAGTCATTTCTTATCCTGACAAGGAGCAAGAAACTAAGACGGTGGCTATTGAAGACATTGGTGTAATCGTATTAGAAAACCAGCAAATCACAATTACCAATGGTTTGCTGGAAAAACTCATTCACAACAACGTGGCGTTGATTAATTGTGACCATCAGCATTTGCCTATTGGATTGCTTATGCCGCTAGACGGACATACCGAACAAAGCGAACGGTTCAAAAATCAGATTAATGCATCTGCACCACTCAAAAAGAATTTGTGGCAACAAACCATTAGTGCCAAAATCATGAATCAGGCGGGATTACTCAAAGAAAAAGGCATCCCGATGCGAAAAATGGAACTTTGGGCAAAGGAGGTCACTTCTGGAGATGCACTCAATCACGAATCTAGGGCAGCGGTTTTTTATTGGCAAAGTCTGAGCCCGACTCTTTGTAAGGGTGAGGAAACTTTCAATAGGGGACAAAAAGGAGTTCCTCCCAACAATTTACTCAATTATGGTTATGCTATTTTGAGAGCCATTACGGCACGAGCTATCGTAAGCTCCGGAATGTTGCCCACGATGGGTATTTTTCACCGAAATAAATACAATGCCTATTGCTTAGCCGATGATATTATGGAACCTTATCGTCCTTATGTCGATTTAATTGTTTGTCACATCATGGAAACCGAAGATGTAGTTGACGAATTGACCATTGCCATGAAAAAACAGTTATTGAATATTGCCACCATCGATGTATTTATAGACGGAAAAAACAGTCCTTTGATGGTCGCCATGAGTAGAACCACGCATTCGTTGCAAGCCTGTTTCGAAGGTTCGGCAAGGAAAATTTTATACCCCATTTATGTATGATGATCATTACACCCGCTTAAATCAATATAGAAGTTTGTGGATATTAGTCTTTTTTGACCTGCCTACTGAAACCCGTAAGGAACGTAAAATAGCTTCTGGATTCCGGAAGAAGTTATTAGACGATGGGTTTTCCATGTTCCAATTCTCCATCTACATGCGTTTTTGTGCAAGCAGGGAAAATGCCGAAGTACACTCCAAAAGAATAAGAAACAGCCTGCCCGAACATGGCAAGATTGGTGTGATGCAAATAACTGATAAACAATTTGGGATGATGGAGCTTTTTTATGGAAAAAAGCAAGTCGAAACGGATAAACCCTCCCAACAATTGGAATTGTTCTAGTCAGAAGATTTAGGACAGGATTTTAAAAAAGCATAACTAACTGTAAAACAATATACAAACGCCACTTTTTTTAATTTCAAAACTAACCTATAACTACCAATATACCAGACAATTAAGTCGTGGTATGTTGGGAATTATAAGCTAAAATACAATTTTGAAAGCAATTCACAACTTTGGTTGCATTGTGGTTTATGGAGTTTATGTTGGGAATTATAAGCTAAAATACAATTTTGAAAGCAATTCACAACAAAAGAGCTGTTTAAGTTCATAAGAAGCATGTTGGGAATTATAAGCTAAAATACAATTTTGAAAGCAATTCACAACTGTTCGTTTCCTTGAAGCAAAAACAGCTCCGTTGGGAATTATAAGCTAAAATACAATTTTGAAAGCAATTCACAACTTGTGTATGATCAGCGTATTCTAAGCTTTAGTTGGGAATTATAAGCTAAAATACAATTTTGAAAGCAATTCACAACTCAATGGGTTTAAGTACTCAAAACCAAGAGGTTGGGAATTATAAGCTAAAATACAATTTTGAAAGCAATTCACAACAATAGTGTAGCTATAAGTATAAATAATACAGTTGGGAATTATAAGCTAAAATACAATTTTGAAAGCAATTCACAACATGCTGGTTTAGATCTTTCTACAACAATCGGTTGGGAATTATAAGCTAAAATACAATTTTGAAAGCAATTCACAACGAGTGTCTGAGGTGATTAATCTTTTAATCTGTTGGGAATTATAAGCTAAAATACAATTTTGAAAGCAATTCACAACAACCAACGCTTTCAAAAGCCAATTCTACACGTTGGGAATTATAAGCTAAAATACAATTTTGAAAGCAATTCACAACTAAATAGCACAAAACCTATTATGCTCTATGGTTGGGAATTATAAGCTAAAATACAATTTTGAAAGCAATTCACAACGGATCAACAGGTATGATGTTTTTAGCCAATGTTGGGAATTATAAGCTAAAATACAATTTTGAAAGCAATTCACAACTCATTTCCGTTTGCAGTTCAATGTGTTTGCGTTGGGAATTATAAGCTAAAATACAATTTTGAAAGCAATTCACAACACCAAGTTACCACTTCCGGATCCTGATACTGTTGGGAATTATAAGCTAAAATACAATTTTGAAAGCAATTCACAACTCCAGTAGCCAGCATTGCACCGGCGAAGCTGTTGGGAATTATAAGCTAAAATACAATTTTGAAAGCAATTCACAACACCATGTAGGAACTATTACAGTTACTACTGGTTGGGAATTATAAGCTAAAATACAATTTTGAAAGCAATTCACAACTGCACGTTATGGCCATATAGCACACAACAGGTTGGGAATTATAAGCTAAAATACAATTTTGAAAGCAATTCACAACTAAGAGTTTAACGAAGTATGAAAAACTTGAGTTGGGAATTATAAGCTAAAATACAATTTTGAAAGCAATTCACAACTGATGGAAGACAACTTTATATTAAAAATAAGTTGGGAATTATAAGCTAAAATACAATTTTGAAAGCAATTCACAACCAATAAAATCATTTGGTGTGGGCGTAGCTGGTTGGGAATTATAAGCTAAAATACAATTTTGAAAGCAATTCACAACAAACCTTTTGATAAGTTGACAAAGGATCAGGTTGGGAATTATAAGCTAAAATACAATTTTGAAAGCAATTCACAACCAGTAACAGACAATTTATAACGGTCCTGATGTTGGGAATTATAAGCTAAAATACAATTTTGAAAGCAATTCACAACTGCGGGTGCTCTATAAAGTCATTTAAGAAAGTTGGGAATTATAAGCTAAAATACAATTTTGAAAGCAATTCACAACCTAAATCATCATTTGATTTAAAAATTCAAAGTTGGGAATTATAAGCTAAAATACAATTTTGAAAGCAATTCACAACTCATCTGGTAAAGAGAAAAATAGGAGGTAAGTTGGGAATTATAAGCTAAAATACAATTTTGAAAGCAATTCACAACTAAATCTATATGGATTTACTAAATTCATTGTTGGGAATTATAAGCTAAAATACAATTTTGAAAGCAATTCACAACAATACAGAGATAGAATTTGTACCGCTAATAGTTGGGAATTATAAGCTAAAATACAATTTTGAAAGCAATTCACAACAAAGCAATTATTTTAGAATTGGGAAATTTTGTTGGGAATTATAAGCTAAAATACAATTTTGAAAGCAATTCACAACGTTAAGGTAGAACCTTTATACAATGTGTTTGTTGGGAATTATAAGCTAAAATACAATTTTGAAAGCAATTCACAACCAAAGAATTTTACAAACAATTAGCGGATGAGTTGGGAATTATAAGCTAAAATACAATTTTGAAAGCAATTCACAACAACAATATCACAAACGGGTACGTCCGCACCTGTTGGGAATTATAAGCTAAAATACAATTTTGAAAGCAATTCACAACATAGGATGAGGAGTATTAGTAGCCGTTTCAGTTGGGAATTATAAGCTAAAATACAATTTTGAAAGCAATTCACAACTCTAACCGCAATAACTATCCTGGACATCAAGTTGGGAATTATAAGCTAAAATACAATTTTGAAAGCAATTCACAACCATATAAACGAACATTATAAGTATCAGTTAGTTGGGAATTATAAGCTAAAATACAATTTTGAAAGCAATTCACAACCCGCTTACAGTAGATGTTGTGTTCGAGCCAGTTGGGAATTATAAGCTAAAATACAATTTTGAAAGCAATTCACAACCAAAAGAAGAGTGTATAGCCAACGCAAAACGTTGGGAATTATAAGCTAAAATACAATTTTGAAAGCAATTCACAACTGGTGTAAGCTTCGAATTTATTTTTATTTTGTTGGGAATTATAAGCTAAAATACAATTTTGAAAGCAATTCACAACGAGGTTTTGACGTTAATAAATAATCATAGAGTTGGGAATTATAAGCTAAAATACAATTTTGAAAGCAATTCACAACCATGATGGCGATTTGAAAGAAATTGGATTGGTTGGGAATTATAAGCTAAAATACAATTTTGAAAGCAATTCACAACAAAGAGCCAGATGCCCAATAAATCTCTCCGGTTGGGAATTATAAGCTAAAATACAATTTTGAAAGCAATTCACAACTAGATTCTTGCGTAAACATTATATTTATTAGTTGGGAATTATAAGCTAAAATACAATTTTGAAAGCAATTCACAACGCGGTGAAAGGAGTTCCAATCTGCGTATCGGTTGGGAATTATAAGCTAAAATACAATTTTGAAAGCAATTCACAACAGTTATCATAGATAAGTCCTATTTATATTTGTTGGGAATTATAAGCTAAAATACAATTTTGAAAGCAATTCACAACCGTTATCCTTTCAACAAAACACCTTATAGGTTGGGAATTATAAGCTAAAATACAATTTTGAAAGCAATTCACAACTTAACGATAGAGGTACATGGGATGCTTCTGGTTGGGAATTATAAGCTAAAATACAATTTTGAAAGCAATTCACAACAACGCTTACAGCTCTACGCCTTACTTGCCTGTTGGGAATTATAAGCTAAAATACAATTTTGAAAGCAATTCACAACAGTCTAAACCTTTGGTAGCAATCCACGTTTGTTGGGAATTATAAGCTAAAATACAATTTTGAAAGCAATTCACAACGTTAGAAGTTGGAAAATGGTATAAAAGACCGTTGGGAATTATAAGCTAAAATACAATTTTGAAAGCAATTCACAACTTAGGTAACAGTGTTTTGACCCAATCAGGTGTTGGGAATTATAAGCTAAAATACAATTTTGAAAGCAATTCACAACTAATATTCAATCTTAGTAATGCTGTCATTTGTTGGGAATTATAAGCTAAAATACAATTTTGAAAGCAATTCACAACTTATATCAGCACGCAACAACACATTGATATTGTTGGGAATTATAAGCTAAAATACAATTTTGAAAGCAATTCACAACATAGCTGTGGTTTCTACTTGCTGTATTCCAGTTGGGAATTATAAGCTAAAATACAATTTTGAAAGCAATTCACAACACCATACCTAAAATTCAAAGATAATCTTTTGTTGGGAATTATAAGCTAAAATACAATTTTGAAAGCAATTCACAACAAAAGGCTTTGCAGTCTTTAAATCCTGTTGGTTGGGAATTATAAGCTAAAATACAATTTTGAAAGCAATTCACAACTGGTTGAAAAGGCAACGAACATCATCATCTGTTGGGAATTATAAGCTAAAATACAATTTTGAAAGCAATTCACAACCTCAGCAAGATCTAAGTGGGTTGAAATTTTGTTGGGAATTATAAGCTAAAATACAATTTTGAAAGCAATTCACAACTCTAAGAAAAGCACAATAACCATGGAAAAGTTGGGAATTATAAGCTAAAATACAATTTTGAAAGCAATTCACAACCAACTGTTGACATACAGAAAACTCCGTCTTGTTGGGAATTATAAGCTAAAATACAATTTTGAAAGCAATTCACAACCATTTTAATGATTTCCAATTCTGTCTTTTGGTTGGGAATTATAAGCTAAAATACAATTTTGAAAGCAATTCACAACTCTATACTAGAACAAGGAGTTGACGCTGGCGTTGGGAATTATAAGCTAAAATACAATTTTGAAAGCAATTCACAACTGAGCAATAAGATTAAAAACACCATTAAACGTTGGGAATTATAAGCTAAAATACAATTTTGAAAGCAATTCACAACGGCATCGATAAGCTCGATTGTTGATCCTCCGTTGGGAATTATAAGCTAAAATACAATTTTGAAAGCAATTCACAACGTAGCCGCTTTGTAGTTTTCGCGGGCTACTGTTGGGAATTATAAGCTAAAATACAATTTTGAAAGCAATTCACAACACGAATACCGATGCATTACCTGAAGGAACCGTTGGGAATTATAAGCTAAAATACAATTTTGAAAGCAATTCACAACACCTATGATGTGATTTACACGAGTTATTATGTTGGGAATTATAAGCTAAAATACAATTTTGAAAGCAATTCACAACCAGATCATTCTACTTCATCAGCTTTAAGAAGTTGGGAATTATAAGCTAAAATACAATTTTGAAAGCAATTCACAACTGCTTTTAATATGTTTAATTCGGAACAGTAGTTGGGAATTATAAGCTAAAATACAATTTTGAAAGCAATTCACAACAATATGGGTTTTCAAAATCGCCAGCATAAATTATTGTAAAGCATTTAATGAAGTTAGCTTTGTCATTCGCAGAGAATTTTTTAATTCTTCCAAGAATTGCATCAAGTTCGGTGACTGATAATGTTTTCGTTGATGGCGCGACACCCTTGAGGTAAATAAAGAGAATGAATTTTTTTGTGTTGTTCTTTATATATTGTTCAAAGAGTTGAACTAATGGTTTTTTTATTTTCTGCTTTTGCTGAGATGGATTGTCGGTATTATGATATTTTACCTGAACTAAATAGTCGTCATAACTGTAATCTTGAAGTTGCTCTATTTAAATCGTCTTGGTCGAATTATTAAATATTTCCAAGATAGTTCTATCAAACTGAAATTTATATCCTCTAAGTGCTATATATGCTCCGTCCATTCGTTAAATATTTTAGTCTATAGTTTCTGTTTTAGCACTGTTCTCATAGATTGACGCACAATTTGTACATAGTCGCTATTTTAATATCATTCGTTGTTTTCTCAAATATATAAATTAATACCGAAAAAACTGATAAAAAACATTTAGTCTTAGATCTATTTTCAAAATTAACTTCTTTTAATTCAGCGATGTTACGGGAAACCGTAAGGGCGTTTTTTTTTTAGTATATTCTTTATTGATTCCGGTAGCTGCAGGAAGCCTTTGAGTATGGAAGAGTGTTTTTCTCGTAGGAGGAAAGTTGACCAACAGCTAGCTCTTAATCAAGAAATAAAAAAAAAGTATACTAAATAATCATAAAATACACTTAAAAGTGTATTTTTGTTTGTAAAATGCTAGTAAAGTGAATATATTTGCTCTAGAAATATGGGATGATGAAGGTGCAAAGTGCACTTTTTACAGCGTGAGATATGATGATCTTCAAGTCAATGAAACCGATTTATTTTTCGAGAAGTATGATTCCTTAGCAGAGTACAAACAAGCCAATCAGGAATTATTGTCATTTATAATATATGCTATTGGAGAAGAACATGGCGCTATTAATGAATTGTTCAACAGAAATGAAAACGAAGTAAAAGGATTGCCTGTTCAAGGTAAAGTGGTACTCGACGAAATCAGCTATCACTATCCCAATTTTCCCTTACGAATATATGCCTTAAAAATCACAAATGATATTGTTATTCTTTTTAATGGAGGTGTTAAAGATGAACAAACAAATCAAAAAAGTTCACTACACTTGATCTGGAGAGAAGCATGTGAATTTGCCAAACGAATTCTCGAGGCTATTCGTAACGAAACAATTATTGTAGATAAAGAAAACAGAAAACTTACTAATTATGATGGTTCAGATGAAATCATCCTCTAAAAACCAAAATTATGAGAAGCAAAGTAGCCCAAAGAATTTTAGCAGAAACAGCCGAAGAAACAAAAATCTTCGCTAAGTTATACGCTGACATTGTGGTACGTGTAAATCAGTTATTAAAAGAAAAAGGATTCAGCCAAAAAGATCTGGCTGAAAAATTAGAAAAAAGACCTTCGGAAGTGAATAAATGGTTAGTGGGAGAACACAATTTTACTTTGCGTTCGCTTGCAAAATTAGAAGCAGAATTAGGGGATACCATTATTACTGTTCCTCATAGAAAGCCGGTGTCCTCTTTGATAGGTGGTAAGAGGTATATTACTGTTTATAAGAATGCACATGTTACTACCAAAGATGTTGCTTACACCCATGTGTGGAAAAAATCAAAAACCAAACCTAAAACACCATTAGCCAATGTCAGCTAATATTTTACAGCCTGAAAAAATACAAATTGTAGATTTCAAAATCATTAAAGGGCAAATCAACAGCCCTTTTGATTTTGAAAATGAAAAAGTGGTCGGCCATACTTTTAATGTTGATTTCGAATTGGGATTTAATCTTGGAGACAAATTGGTGCGAGCTGATTTTTCTGTGTATGTGGAGACTAAAAGCGATATCGACACTATTGAGGAAGCCGTCGGAAATTTCAGTTTTGTCTATGTTTTTTATGTGGATAATCTAGAGGAACTGACCACTCTGGAAAAAGAGGAAACCATTACTGTTCATCCTGCTTTAGGAAACGCATTGGCTTCTATAACGTATTCCACATCAAGAGGGATTTTAATGACGCGTTTCCAAGGAACCGTTTTAAGTGATTTTATTCTGCCTGTTATTAATCCCAATGACTTATTGGAAAAAGGAAGCAAATAAAACCCGATAGCGCGGATTTACTTCGTCCGTTCGCTATCGCTGGAGTGCAAGCAGTGTCCATAAAGAGTAGTCATTTCAATTTTATAAAAAAGCTAGAGGAATTATTTTCTTGTAGCTTTTTTTTGTGTTCACTTTATGGGGTAATGTTGCGGGCAAGGATTGCAAATCCGTGCTATCGGGATGCTATTGTTTTGCGTGAAGCAGTAATAAATGCAATCATTCACAACGATTACACCAACGAGGTACCACCAAAATTTGAAATTTTCGATGATAGAATTGAAATCACTTCTGCAGGCGGATTACCTGACGCATTAAATAAAGAAGAATTTTTTGATGGAGTTTCTATTCCTAGAAATAAAGAACTAATGCGAGTTTTCAGAGATTTAGATATGGTAGAACAATTAGGTTCGGGTGTGCCAAGAATTTTAGAAAGTTATCCTAAAGAATGTTTCAAATTCTCTGAAAATTTTTTACGTATGATTTTTCCAGTAGTGCAAGCAGAGAATCAAAAAGGAGAAGATGGTGCTGATACTTCAGGTGGTGCAATAGGTAGTGCAATAAAAGATTTAACAGATAGACAAAAAGAAGTATTAGCTATTATAAAACAGGATAATAAAATTAGTTATCGTGCTATTGCTGATAGATTAGAAATTAATGAATCAGCTGTATCTAAAAATATAGAATTATTAAAAGACAAAGGACATATAGAAAGAGTTGGAGGTACTAGAGGTTATTGGAAAGTAACTACTTCTAATTTAGATTAAAAAGAAAATATTTAAACTGCCCATAAAGAGTAGTCATTTCAATTTTATAAAAAAGCTACAGGAATTATTTTCTTGTAGCTTTTTGCCTGTGTTCACTTTATGAGGTATTGTTGCGGGTAAGGATTGCAAATCCGTGCTATCGGGTACAAATTAGGAATTTACAAATGGGTATTAAAAAAAAGACATGGAGTTGAGAACGGTAGGAGAGAGAGTCAATGCGAGGTGCCGAATAAATTCATTTTACTATGTCCGTTTCAATGATTTTTTAGGGTTTGCTTTTGATAGTGAGGTTGCTTCGTTCCTCGCAAGGACTTAGATTGAAGATTTGTATTGTTTGCTTTGCGTGTGTGGTGAGCCCGATATCGCGGATTTACTTCGTCAGCTGCTACCGCTCAGTTGTAAGCGATCCCCACAACGATTAGTAATTTCAATTTTATAAAAAAGCTAGAGGAATTATTTTCTTGTAGCTTTTTGCCTGTGTTCACTTTATGAGGTATTGTTGCGGGTACGGATTATAGCCAAGAATAGCGAATTGATAAAGTAAATCCGCCATAGAACTCGAAGAAAATATCCGCGTGATCTGGTGAATAGCTTTTATAAAATATAGAGTGTAGCAAGCTAGAATAAGCGCTACATTCCAAATTACTCATAACAAATAAATTACTTTTCTTAGCAAACTCCTTTAAACAGAGTACTATCTTGCTTCGGTTATTTTTTTTCTCTTTGTTCGTATTGCTTAATAGTATCAATCCCATCTATTAACTTACTGTCTTTTGTTTTCACTTCTCGGATAAAAATATCGCATTCAGCTTCAGTCAATATTTTCTTTTGATAGGCCTCTAAAAGAATATCCATGGTTGTCAAATAAACAATTCCATAATGATTACAGTACTCTTTGATATCTTTTAAATTACTGCTCGCAATATAGTCTTTGGTATGTTTAGCAACAGCCATGCAGGCTGCTTCACCATCACCCATATTATACTTCAACTTAGCATACTCTTTTATTATAGCGATATCCTTTGGAAAAGGAATCACTTCAATTTTTGACCATTCAATAAAATTATCTAACGCAACTATACTTTTTTTTCGCTTATCCAATTCGGCTTTTATTTTATCCAAAATAACAAATCGGTTAGGGAATATTTTAGACAAAAGCAATTGCTGTCCAGCTTTAGTAAAATGGATAATAACATCACAATCCAGTAATATTCTTGGTTCCGTATTAGTTTTCTTTCCCATCATCATTAAATTTTGGGTCATCCATATCTAAACCTATATCCATCATCAAAGAATGATAATGACTTTCAGAAATTTTACCCACATCAAATAATGCTTTAACTTTAATTCCATAATCCCCAACGACTTTCTCTTCATCATTTCTTTGATAGAGAGCAGCAGCATATCCATGCTCAACAGCGCTTTTAATAACACCTTTTAAATAAGGTTTGTAATCATCATAATGGATATACTTCGCTTTGCTTAATCGAACCAAAAGGGCGGCTCTTGAAACTCCAAAATACTGCTCCATTTTTATAATGGTGGCCAAAGAAAGAGTTTCTCCCCATCCTAATTCCTTTTCAGGTATCTGTTTGATTAATGCTGCCTCTGGCATTAAAAAATAAGAGCTAAAAATATCAGCGTTATATTCTTCTCTGTCTTTTTTATCAAATTGACCGGCATTGCACATTTGAAAATTAAAGTTCTCTTGTATAAAAAGGTGGTACAATTCGTGGCCTATAGTGAAATTTTGTCTTCCTACAGGTAAAGCAGAATTAATCAGCATGAATAAATTTTCATTAGTTTTAAGTGCCATCCCAGAAAATTCACTTTCCAAAGGCATATATACCGTCAGAACACCTAAAGTCAATAATAGTTTTTCTAAATCTATTGAGGTCTCGGTACCTAATCCTAATTCTCTTCGGAATTTATTTGCCTTGGCTTCTAATATTTTCTCGTTAAATGCCATGATACAAACGATTTATCTTAATATAATTTTTTACAATTTTACCAAAATCAGAAAGTTTTTCCATATCACTTTCATTGACAGAATCTTTTCTAAATGCAAAAACAACTTCTGCCATGGCTTCTTCTACTGTTTCACTAAAAAAAACTGCTAATTCCACACCAAACAAATCCGATAGTTTTTCTAAAACTTCTAAAGAAACCTCTCTTTCATTATTTTCATAGAAACTGATCATTTCTCTTTTTACATCCAGAAAACCAGCTAATTTTTCCTGTGTATATCCATATCTTTCGCGCAATCCTTTTATTACCAATCCTGTAGTTGCTTCCATGATTTCTTGAGTTTTGATTTAAATGTATTCTTTTAAGGAATAATTTCAAGTTACAAAAGTAATCAAATTTTATAAATTACAATAAAATGTACAATATTGAAATAAAAATTTTTCCATTATGACTTTTCATAATTATGTAAATTTGTTTTTTAAATTTTAATGTAAAATATTAAAAACATGAAAACTACAGAACTGACAAGAAAGGAATTATATGATATGGTATGGTCAATGCCCGTTTCTAAATTGACACAACAGTTTGCACTTTCAAATGACGGGATAAAAAAAATCTGTAAGCAATTTGAAATACCAATGCCAGATGGAGGATATTGGATGAAATTAAAATTCAATAAAAAAGTTAATATCCCTAAATTTAATCCCATCTCCGGAGGTGTGGGTAAAATCGTCTTAACACTAAGGGAAGAAGGGAATAGTGTTACTATAGACCAAACTCCATTAACCATTAGAACCAAAGAAATTGAGAATGATCCTAATGCTCCTTTAATTGTTTCCGATAAAATCACAAAACCCGATATTATAACTATTCAAACCCAAGAGTATTGGAAAGAAAGTAAAGGTGATGCTTTTTATGGAAAATATAAAAAGTTACGATATCCTATCAGAGTAGGCGAAAAACACAAACAGAGAGCCTTATGTTTTATGGATGCACTAATCAAATTACTTCGATACAGAGGCCATACATTGGGAGAAGAACATCAAAACACCTGTATTTTAATTGATACCATTTACATTGATTTTGATTTAAGGGAAGCTTCCAAAAGAGTACCCGCAACAACTACTTATGGTACTTCCGAATATATTCCAACTGGGGAATTTATTTTAAAAATAGGTCGCTACTCAGGAGAAAAAGAATGGCGGGATGGTAAAGTAAAAATCGAAAAATTATTAGCTCGTATTGTTGCCAAACTTGAAATCTATGCTCAAGAAGAAAAGAAACAACAAGAAGCATCACGCTTATGGAGATTAGAATCCGATGCCGAAGTAAAACGTAAGGAAGAAATCAAAAAACAAAAAGAGAAAGAAGTTGCTAAATTTAATAAATTGGTTGCTCTTTCGGAACAATACAATAAATCCCAATTAATTCGGCAATACATTCAAGCCGAATACCAAAAAGCTATTGAAACCAAGACATTAACTACCGAGCTTCAAGAATGGATAAACTGGGCTAATGATAAAGCAGATTGGTATGATCCTACAATAAACAAACCAGATAACATACTGGATGCTAAGATTTAAAGACACTGTCCCATAAAGTGTGTAAGTTGAAAAGTTGAAGCTTCGATTTTATAGTCGGAGCCTTTTTTCAAATATAAGGGTAAATTGGTTTAAAACAATTCTCCAATTTCTTAAAGGCATCGTCCATTTTTTAGTTACTTCTCTTAATAGCAATTCACAACAAGCATAAATAATTGCCGCCCGCTGGCCCGCCCTCAGTGGAGGGGAATTTTTGTAATGGGGTGTAGGCTGAGTCTCTTTTAATGTTAGGCGTCTTTTTTCTTTAGGCAGCGTCCTCTCGGCTCATCACCTTCATGAAGCACAATTTCGGAATGGAGGAAGTTGGCGGCGGCGGCTGAATCTTTCACTTTGACAGCAGAGCGTGCCAGCATTTCGGCTTCAAATTCCGTTAATACATCTGCTCTTAGTCCCGCATTTCTCCATTGAGATGCAACTCTGCATCCTTTTGTGATGGCACGAGCCAGTGTAAGTGCGTCCAATAGCGCTTGGTTTGCGCCCTGTCCTTTGAACGGACTCATAGGGTGCGCCGCATCTCCAATTAGCGTCACTGCTCCCGCTTTTTCCAACAATGCGGAATCGAGTAATTCCCGGTCATAGACGGGATAGCCTGAAATTTGAGTCTCTAATGTAGCCGCTAAAATCTGAGGAATAGGATTGTGCCACTGAGTTCTGCGGCAGCCTTCTTCCTTAAGTGCTTGTGGTCCTTGAGCACTTAAGGCCTTAGCCTCATTTTCTGCCATTGGAAAACTAAGTTGCCACATGATCGAATCTGCGGTATAAGGCATCATGTAAATGCGCTCGTTGCCATTGGCGGTTTGAAATACAGTGGCTGAATCCAGTAAAGAACTATCAAGCCCTTCGAGAGCCTTTAAAGGGCAAATACCCAAGATCACAATACAACCCAGGTAACGCAAAGGGCTGGTGTCCTCAGCAATCAGCAAACTGCGCACGGCGCTACGAATACCATCAGCACCCACTACAAGATCTGCCTTGGCATTCTTTATTTCTCCGTTGACTTGAAAACGCAGATCGAGGCCTTCACCCTCAGATTCTTTAAAATGGACTAATTGATGACCCCATTGCACAGCATCATGTTCGCCGAGTTGTTCCAGTAGTGCCAAGCGCAAAGACTGTCGGGCGATATGTATATTGGAACGTTTTGTAAATGTTTTTGTATCGGATGGTATCCACTTTCGAACGCCCCATTCCCCGATCACTTTTCCTTCTGTAGTATGAACCAGATGTCTTGTTGAAATTACCCCTTCTTTTAGCGAGAAGATACCCAATCCTTCAATTGCCTTACTGGCTTGTTGCAAGGTGAGTCCGTAGCCCTGAGATCGAGCCTCAAAGTTGCTGTCGCGCTCATAAAGAGTAAAAGGGATTCCGCGGTGTAAACAAGCCACAGCCAGAGCCACGCCTCCGATACCGCCACCAATAATAGCCAGATGTGGGTAATTTCCTTTATCGGCTATAGGAGGGCTAGCTGAAGGGATTAAGCCGGATCCGCCACAATGTGAGCAGGAGTAGAGGTGCGCCTTAGGACGAACCGGAGCTGTTCCTTCTTGCGTTTTTTGAAATTGTTCGACTGCCATCTGGTAGCTGCGTCGCGCTTTATCGCTAAGCCCACGGCTTTTTTTACCGCGTCCCTGACATTCCTGACACATAGCCCAAGTTGTTTCTTCTTTTTTCAATTTTTTTCTGTATTTAGCTTGCTCTTAAATCCCCTCTATAAGAAAAAAATTAGTCGATACAATGGATGCTGAGTTAATCATGTTCTGCTGTTTGAGACAGTGCTGCAAATTTAAGGCAAAACATTAGCAGTACAAAACGGCTTTATAATTTTTGGAGGAAACGCTATAATCGGTTCTGAAATCACTGTCGAAGGATACTTTCTAATTGCAACACCCAGAAAATTACTTTTTTGCCATGTATTGTTCTTTTAAACCACAAATCCACCTCATTTTATAATCCAATGAAAAAAAGCAGAGACTATTCTATTTTAACAAAGAAAGCAGCAAAGCACTTCGTGGAGGTGCAGCATTGGTTGTCAAAGTGATTTGCCGGATTCCTAAAAATAGAATTATGCACTTACAGCACTCTTGATTGTATCCTAAATTTGTATATTTGAAACATGCTTTTTTTTCTTTAACACACTAAAATCTATAATGTTTCAATTTTTACCGTTAGATCCAAAAACCGTTTTTCAACTCTATTTTTGGGCAAACTTGTTTATCAGTATTCTTATTTTTAGTTATTCCTTTTCGTATGCTACCACAGAGAACAGAAAAGTCTTAAAATGGTTTGCTTATGGAAAACTATTAATGACCTTAGGATGGCTCATGCTGCTTTTACGAGGTATAGTTCCTGATTTTGTCTCTATCAATATAGCCAATATGATTATTTTATCGTCAGCTTGTTATGAAACGATAGCGATAACAGCGATGCTCAAATCAAAATTAAGAAAACGGTATCGTTTACAAATAGGGATTACTCTTGCAGCTGCCTTGCTTTTCAATATGGCAACCTTATTAGAGAGTACGGTTAACACGCGCATATTAGTTGTGTCTATTGGATTGTTTGCCATTTATTTGCCACCAACCATTGGCTATTTTATGGAAAAGAAGCACAATTTTTTCCGGCTTTTATACGGGCTTTGCTATGCCGGATTTGAAATACTGATTGTTTTAAGAATGATTTATATTTATTTGAATCCACAGAAATACTTTTTTTCATCTAGTGTTTTTGAGAGTTTTTATAATATTTGCTTGTTTCTACTCACTCTTATTGGTACGGTTGGTTTTTTATTGCTTGTAAAAGAAAAGCAAGAACTTAAGATCCAGAAACTTTTAAAAGACAAAAACCAGTTCTTTTCTATCATTGCCCATGACCTGAGAGGACCATTGGGATCATCAGTCGAGCTGTCCAAGATAGTAGCCAATAACATTGAGGATTACAATCGTGAAGAAATTATAGAAATTATAGAAATGCTTCATGAATCGAACAAAAACAGCTACAAATTGCTCGAAAATCTTTTGGATTGGTCACAAGTGCAAACTGGAACGATAGATTACAGTCCGAAAAAAGTAGCATTAAACACATTAATCAAAGAAAATATTGAACTGAATAAAAATATAGCATTAAATAAAAACATTAGCCTTTCGTTTGAAGCGACTGAACTGATCGAAATTGAGGCAGACAAAAACATGATTGATACCGTAGTGCGCAACTTGCTGACCAATGCAATTAAATTTACAGAAAAACAGGGTGAAATAGTTGTAAAGTTGCAAAAATACCCTCAAAAAGTTGAGGTATCTATCATAGACAACGGTATAGGAATTCCTGATAAAATAAAAGAAAAATTGTTTAAAATTGACAAAAAAGTCACCCAAAGAGGAACAGAAAACGAAAGTGGAACCGGGTTGGGATTATTGGTTTGCAGCGAATTTATAAAAAAACACCAAGGAAAAATCTGGGCAGAAAGCGAATTCGGAAAAGGGAGTACCTTCAAATTTAGCTTACCTTTAGAGACAATAAAAAAGTACGGATAGGCAGACATGGGAAATAAATTATTTTTTAAGGGAATTTATGGTGATAGCTCTATCGATATGGTTAGGGATATTATTCATATTACTCCTATGGAAATGACTGCAAAACGCCACCAATGGTATATTAAACCTCATGCCCACAGTGAACTTTTCCAAATTTTTGTTGTCGAAAGCGGTTCTCTGGAATTAATAATTAATGGCGGAAGTACCATTGTAGAGAGCCTTTCTTTTTTTTCTATTCCAAAGAACAGCAGTCATGGATTGCGCATGAATGCTGATACTAAAGGATGGGTTATCTCACTTTATGATAAGTCATTGGAAAACATGTTAAAGCTCGATACGGATATCATCAATACGATAGACGAAATTCATATTTCAAAACTGGACGAAAACGATAAATTAATCACCGATACTTTTGCTACTATCCAAAAATGCATTTCGGAATATTATGATGATTTGCCAGGGAAACAATATGCTTTACACTACTTGGTAGGTATGATGCTGTTGCGTTTGTATCGTATATTTGAAACTAAATCTGTTATTAATGTTTCAGATAATAAAAATAAAATATATTACCGACGCTTTGTTCAATTGATAAAGGAACAAAAGTCTTTTAAAATAAGTATTGAGGACTATGCTAGCCGTTTAAATATTTCAAGCGGACATCTCAACCGAATTTGTAAGGATGTTTCCGGTTTATCGCCAAAAGACATTGTCATTAATTTTTTTATTGACGAAGCTAAAATTTATCTCCGCAATTTTGATATGACAATTGCCGAAATCTCCTATGAATTAGATATGGAAGATCCGGCTTATTTTACCCGTTTGTTTAAGAAAAAAAGCGGAACCACTCCCAAAGAATACAGAAATCAAGTAGCAGGCCAATAATTTCCCATTGGTCTTTTACCTCCTCAATTATGAAAATGAGATAGTGATAAGTCGTACTGATGAAGCGGTTTTCACAATTTTATTTTCCATTTTACAGCAAAAGATCTCGTTTGTCCTACTTTTTAAAGGAAAACAGGTCTTTTTTGTCTTTTTTTTATATTTAAAGCTATTATAAACAAATGGTTATGTTTTTGTCTATTTGTTTGATTTGTCTCATTAATAACAAATTTATCCAATTTTTGACCCTGCCTTTAGTTCTAAATTTGTGATAATCAAACAGTAAGTGAGCGCTCAATTATATAGGAGTAAGTACTCACTTCTGTCGAAATCATATAAATATAGATACTAAGAAATGAATAAGCCTACTATTGAAAAAATTGAAGCCATCTTGGTTGATTTGCCAACCATTCGCCCGCATCATCTCTCGATGACGGTGATGAAAAAACAAACGATGGTTATCATTCGTTTGTTCTGCAGTGATGGAATGGAAGGAATTGGCGAAGCAACAACCATTGGGGGATTGAGTTATGGAGAGGAATCTCCGGAAAGTATGAAACTCAATATTGATACTTATTTTGCTCCTTTATTAGTGGGTCAGGATGCTACCAATATTCACAAAGCCATGTTTTGGATTGAAAAAAACATTAAGGGCAACCGAATTGCAAAATCAGGAATTGAAACAGCACTTCTAGATGCGCAGGGAAAACGATTGGGTGTTTCTGTCGCTACTTTATTAGGAGGTGCAATTACCGAAACTTTACCCGTTTTATGGACTTTGGCCAGCGGAAATACACAACAGGATATTGAAGAAGCCGAACATCTTTTAGCCATTGGAAGACACACTACTTTCAAATTAAAAATAGGATGGCAAGCTCCGGAAATTTCAATTGCGCACGTTGCTGCTATCAAAAAAGCGTTGGGAGACAGAGCAAAAGTAACGGTAGATGTAAATCAGGCTTGGGACGAAAGCACCGCAAAAATCAGTATTGCTAAACTTCAAGAAGCTGGAATTGATTTGATTGAACAGCCCATAGTTAAAGAAAATTTTGAAGGTTTGGCTCGTTTGACCAAAATGTTTACCGTGCCTATCATGGCCGATGAAGCCTTGAACGATAGTTCCGATGCTTACAAATTAGCTAAAATAAGAGGAGGCGATGTTTTTGCATTAAAAATAGGAAAATCAGGCGGATTGCATAATGTTTTAAAAGTGGCTGCGATTGCAGAAGCTGCTGATATCAGTTTGTATGGCGGTACATTATTGGAAGGAACAATCGGTTCTGTGGCTTCGGCGCATGCTTTTAGTACTTTGAAAACAATGTCTTGGGGAACGGAACTTTTCGGACCGTTATTGTTAACGGATGATATTGTAAAAACCAAAGTAGAATTTTCAAATGCTTCGATGAAAATTCCACAAGGTCCGGGTTTAGGCTTGGAATTAGATTTAGATAAACTCAATCAATATAAACGTAAATAAAAATCAGCATTATGTTATTCCACGTAGAAATGACCGTAAAAATTCCGCATGATTTAGATGTGAATTTTGTAAACGAATTAAAAGCAAAAGAAAAAGCAATGTCCCAAGATTTGCAACGCAGCGGAAAATGGGTTGACATTTGGAGAATCGTCGGGAAGTATTCCAATATCAGTATTTTCAATGTAGAAAGTCCGGCGGAACTTCATGAGATTCTGAGCAATTTACCCCTTTTTCCGTTTATGGAAATTGAAGTAAAATCATTATGCAAACATTATTCTTCTATTAAAGAAGGAGAATTGTAAGCTATCAAATAATCAAAAAAACTATCATAAATTATAAAATCACTATCATGACTAGAGCACAAATAGACGGATTACTCGAAAAAATTGAGAGTACTGAAAAAGTAGAAGCGGGAAGCGAAAGAGCAAAAGCAATTGTAAACAGAATCCTTCGTGATTTGTTTTATACCATCGAAGATTTAGACATCCAACCGGATGAAGTTTGGACAGCAGTTAATTTCTTAACGCAAGCGGGTCAAAATGGAGAATATGGTTTAATTGCAGCGGGATTAGGAATAGAACATTTCTTGGACTTGCGCATGGATGAAGAAGAAGAAGCGGCAGGAATAACAGGAGGAACACCAAGAACGATTGAAGGGCCACTTTATGTTGCAGGTGCACCAAAATCAAAGGGTTTTGCACGCATAGACGATGGAACTGAAGTAGAGCAAGGGGAAATTTTATTCATGCAAGGAAAAGTTTTGGATGAAGATAATAATCCAATTCCAAATGCATTAGTTGAAGTTTGGCATGCGAACCTAAAAGGGAATTATTCTTATTTTGACCAATCGCAAAGTGATTTCAATTTACGCGGAACAATAGTAACGGATGAAGCTGGAAACTATCAATTCCGCAGTATTCTTCCTTCTGGCTACGCAGTTCCTCCAGGTGGTTCAACGGAAACACTTTTAAGTGCTATTGGCCGTCATGGAAATCGTCCTTCTCACATTCATTTCTTTGTTTCAGCACCAGCGTTTAGAAAACTGACAACTCAAATTAATTTTGAAGGAGATCCTTACTTATGGGATGATTTTGCTTTCGCAACCCGTGAAGGTTTAGTTCCGGATCTTAGCGTAATTACGGATGCGGAGAAAATCAAAGAAAAAGGATTAGACAAGCCATTTTCCTCAATCGATTTCGACTTCACTTTACACAAAGAAGTGGAAGGAATTCATGATGCTGAAGTAGAACGATTAAGAGCCGAATCTGTAGCATAATCACTTAATAAAAGGTCTATTACCATTTTTCGAATCTGAAGAACCCCAAGAGAAGGAATAAATCGAATCGATTTTCTCGAAAATAACTCCGGAGCGGATCGGTTATGACTACTAATAAACAACAGAAATGGGAAAATTAAATAAAGAATATCTAGAAAGCCTATTGGAGCACAACGTTGCAAAAGGTTTGTATCGTCATAACAGAGAATCCTTTACCAATCCGGAGTTGTTCGAATTGGAAATGAAATATATTTTCGAAAACAATTGGGTGTATTTGGCACATGAAAGTCAGATTACAGAATTGAACGATTATTTTACGACTCATATTGGCAGACAATCCATTTTCATTTCACGCAATAAAGAAGGTGAATTGAATGCTTTTATCAATGCGTGCAGCCATAGAGGAGCCCAACTTTGTCGTTATAAAAAAGGAAATAAATCAACTTATACCTGTCCTTTTCATGGGTGGACCTTTAATAATTCGGGCAAATTATTAAAAGTAAAAGATGGAAAAGATGCAGGATATCCAGAAGGATTTAATACTAATGGTTCACATGATCTAAAAAAAATAGCCAAGTTTGAATCCTACAAAGGATTTTTATTTGGCAGCCTAAATCCGGCTTCTTCTTCGTTGGAAGAATACTTGGGAGATACCAAACTGATTATCGATCAAATGGTAGACCAGTCTGAATTTGGATTGGAAGTAGTAAAGGGATCATCTACCTATACCTACGACGCCAATTGGAAATTACAAATGGAAAATGGAGCCGATGGCTACCATGTAAGTTCGGTACATTGGAATTATGTGGCTACTATGGGGAACCGTAGAGAAGAAGGAGTGCAAGCGGTAGATCCAAACGGCTGGTCAAAAAGTGTGGGTGGAGTATATGGTTTTGAAAATGGCCATATGCTGCTTTGGACCAAGATGCTAAATCCGGAAGTGCGACCATTGTACAGTCAGTTGGATCGACTAAATAATACTCTTGGCGAAGAAAGAACCAATTTTATTGTCAATGAAACACGCAATCTGGCTCTTTATCCCAATGTGTATTTGATGGATCAGTTTTCTACCCAAATTCGGGTATGCCGTCCTATTGCCGTAGATAAAACAGAAGTAACTATTTATTGTTTTGCTCCGAAAAATGAAGCTGCGGCAGACCGAGCTTTGCGTCTTCGCCAATATGAAGACTTCTTCAATGTGACCGGAATGGGAACCCCTGATGATTTGGAAGAATTTAGATCCTGCCAAGAAAGTTATTTATCGAAAACGATGCCTTGGAACGATGTCAGCCGTGGTGCTGAGAATTGGGTTTATGGTCCTGATGAACATGCTATTGCTATGGGAATCAATCCAAAATTAAGCGGAATCAGAACGGAAGACGAAGGATTGTTCCTGATGCAACACCAGTATTGGGCTGAAACTTTGGCAGCAGCTTTGGACAAAGAGGAATTGATTAACAAAGAAAACATTTTGCAAAATGAGTAATTACGAGAAAATACAAGCATTTGTTTATCAGGAAGCAAGATATTTAGATGACAAACAATGGGATGAATGGCTCCAGTTATATGATGAAAATGTGGAATTTTGGATGCCCTGTTGGGACGATGAAGATAAATTAACAACCAATCATGAAACAGAAGTTTCGCTGATTTATTATCCAAATCGTTACGGATTGGAAGATCGGATTTTCAGAATCAGAACGGAACGTTCTAGCGCTACACTACCAGATACCAGAACGAATCACATGATTTCAAATATTGAAATCTTGGAAGAAAATAAGGAGGAGGTTAAAATACGTTTCAACTGGAATACATTGAGTTTCCGATACAATAAATTGGATCAGTTTTTTGGTACTTCCTTTTATACTTTGAAAAAAGAGGGAGATTCCTTTTTAATCACCAATAAAAAGGTCATTCTGAAGAACGATTACATTCGACAACTGCTTGACATATATCATATTTAAACAAAAATAATGGCAAAAATAGCATTAAATTTTGAGGACGGACTTACCCGATTTATAGAGAGTCTACCCAATGAAACCGTGGCAGAAACGGCGTATCGTGTGGGGATAAACATTCCGTTAGATTGCGCTGATGGCGCTTGTGGTACTTGTAAATGTAAAATGAGATCAGGAACTTTTGATGCAGGAGACTATATCGAAGAAGCCTTATCAGATGAAGAAGCCGAAGCGGGTTTTGCGCTTGCTTGTCAAGTGAGACCAAAATCAGACCTTGTGGTGGATATTTTGGCCAGTTCAGCTGCTTGTAAAGTAAAATCTACAGCCATAACGACCCAAATCAAGGAATTAAACCGATTGTCTTCAGAAATATACCAATTAAAACTAGGTGCTGCTGACGGGAGTTCTTTCGAATTTCTTCCGGGACAATATGTAAATATTGAGGTTCCGAGAACTTCACAAACCCGATCGTATTCATACAGTTCACAACCTGATACAGCTGAAGGGGAGTTTTTAATCAAATTAGTTCCCGGAGGATTGATGAGTACTTATTTAAAAAATGAGGCAACTGTAGGTGGGGAATTAAATATTGTAACTCCTTTGGGGAGCTTTTATTTAAGAGAGGTTCAACGTGATTTAATCTTTATTGCAGGCGGTACAGGAATCGCTCCTTTTATGGCCATGCTTGAAAAGCTAAAAGCAGAAAATAATACGACACCAATTCATTTGTTTTACGGAGCTACGACTAGGGAGAATGTGGTGGAATTGGAACGTTTGAAAGCGTTTAGTGAAATTATGCCATTACAACTATTCACTTGTACTTCTGATGAACAAGCCGAAGGACATGATAAAGGATTTGTTACCCAATGGATTAACAAAGAGCTTCTGGGTGATAAAGCCTACGATATTTATATCTGCGGACCCAATGCGATGGTTGAAGCGGTAAAAACGACACTTGACAAAGAGGCCATTCAACATGTTAATTTTTACATGGAAAAATTTGTTCCAACGGGGCAGGAAAGTGTAAAAGCATAATTTTTAAATACTAAAAATGATTCACTCCAATAGATTTTCAGGAAAAGTAGTCCTTGTTACCGGTGCCGCTCAAGGAATCGGAAAAACCGTTGCCCTGCAAGTTTTAGCAGAAGGCGCTTCGGTTGTATTAATTGATCGCTCTCCAATTGTAAAGGAGATAACTTCAGAATTGAGTGAAGACCAAAAAAATAAAACACTTGCAGTCATTGCCGATTTGGAGCAATTCTCAGGCTTTCAATCGGTAGTGGAACAAGCTGTTGCAAAGTTTGGAAGAATAGACATTTTGATTAATAACGTGGGAGGCACCATCTGGATGAAACCTTTTGCAAGCTATGAAGAAGATCAGATAGAAAAAGAAATTCGGCGTTCCCTTTTCCCAACGCTTTGGGGCTGTCGTGCCGTTCTTCCAGTAATGTTGGAACAAAAAGCAGGGGTAATCGTGAATGTTTCTTCGGTGGCTACCAGAGGAATTAATCGGGTTCCTTATGCTGCTGCAAAAGGGGGTGTAAATGCCCTCACAGCCGCTATGGCATTTGAATATGCTGAGAAAAATATTCGGGTTAATGCAGTTGCGCCAGGCGGAACCGAAGCTCCAGAACGCTTGATTCCCCGCAATGAAACTCCAGATTCGGTTCAGGAAAAAATATGGAGACAAGAAGTAGCCAATCAAACGACCGAATCGAGTTTAATGAAACGCTACGGAACTATTGAAGAACAAACTTCAGCCATACTTTTTCTGGCATCTGATGAGGCTTCGTATATCACAGGAATTACAATTCCGGTTGCTGGTGGCGATTTGGGTTAATATAAAAATGAAATAATGTCAAAAATAAAAATGCAGCATACAACATTGAATTACGTATTTGATGATTTCAAGAAAGAGCAAACTATTGTTTTTTCTAATTCATTGGGAACTGATTTGACGATGTGGGATAAACAAGTGGAATTGCTGGGTCAGGAATTCAATATCTTACGTTACGACACTCGAGGTCATGGAAAAAGCAAAGTTGTTGAAGGGGAATATTCTATTGAAATGCTGGGGAAGGATGTATTGGATTTATTGGATTATCTGAAAATCGAAAAAGTAAATTTCTGCGGATTGTCTATTGGCGGATTGACCGGACAATGGCTCGGAATTCACGCACCAGAACGCTTGAACAAACTGATAATTTGTAATACTGCCGTAAAAATTGGAAACAAAGAAGGCTGGAATTCCCGAATAGACGCCGTTCGACAAAATGGTTTGAACAGTATCGTTTCAGGAACCCAAGAGCGCTGGTTTACAACTGAATTTGTTACAGAAAATAAAGCGGAGGTTGATGCGGTTTTAGCAACGTTTGTACAAACGCCGTTGGCCGGATATATTTCTTGTTGTGCCGCGGTTCGGGATGCTGATTTTACAGCTGAAGTTTCCAAAATTTCAGCGCCAACCTTAATTATTTCCGGCACAGAGGATTTGGTAACAACCATAAAAGATGGTGATTTTCTAATGGAAAAAATCCCAAATTCGATTTTGGCTGCTTTAAAAACAGCTCATATTTCAAATATTGAAGAAGCTGATGATTTTACAAAACTACTTATTGAATTTATTAAAAATTAAAAAATATATAATGAAAACAGTTCCACAAATAACAACCGAACAAGCTGCAGCATTTGTAAAAGATGGCGATACCTTATTGCAAGGTGGTTTTGGGATGACGGGAAATCCAGTCCATTTAATGGATGCTTTATCGAAAACGGAAACTAAAAACATCACTTTTATTGGAAACAATGTAGGCGAAGCGGGAATTGGGGGCGGACGTTTGTTAAGAAACGGACAATTAAAAAAAATGATTGGTTCTTTTTTCACCTCTAATCCCGAAGCGGTGAAAGCGGCTCAGGATGGAATTGTGGAATATGAATTGATACCGCAAGGAACTTTGGCAGAAGCCTTACGAGCCGGAGGGGCAGGAATAGGTGGTTTTTATACGCCAACCGCAGCCGGAACGCCTATTGCAGAAGGGAAAGAAACCAAAATAATTGATAGTGTTGAACAGGTTTTTGTGAAAGGAATTCGCGGAAACGTAGCTTTTATCAGAGCGTGGAAAGCGGATACGGCTGGGAATTTGATCTATCGTATGACAGAGCAAAATTTCAATCGCGCTATGGCAACAGCAGCAGATTTAGTTATTGCTGAAGTAGAAGAAATCGTACCGGAAGGCACTTTAGATCCCAATTACATTCACACAGCAGGATGTTACATCGATTACTTGGTTCAAGCGACACTTACTTTGGAAGACTTAGGTTCATCAGCATCGGTGAGTAAAGGAAAAAAAGTAAGCGAAGACCGTATGAATATGGCTAAACGCGCGTTACAGGAATTGAAAGAAGGAGATGTAGTCAATTTAGGAATCGGAATTCCAACCTTAGTAGCGGATTTAATTACACCCGAACACGGTGTTATTTTACACACTGAAAACGGAATGTTAGGTGTTGGTCCAGAACCTGTAGATGGAGGAGGAGCAATGAATTATCCTGTTAATGCAGGGAAAATTCCAGTTACGGCAGTACCGGGAAGCAGTTATTTTGACAGTGCAGACTCTTTTGCTATGATTCGTGGAAAACACGTTGATGTTGCTGTAATGGGCGGTTTAGAAGTGGATGAGCATGCCAATCTTGCCAATTGGGCTGTTCCCGGACAACCTTTATTGGGAGTTGGCGGCGCAATGGATTTGGCCTCAGGAGCAAAAACGCTGATTATTACCATGAATCACAACAACAGAGACGGAAGTTCTAAAATTGTACCGACATGTACCCTGCCTTTAACGACTTTAGGGTCGGTAGATATGGTAATTACGGAATTGGCCGTTTTCAAATATATTGATGACAAATTGACTTTAATAGAATTAATGCCGGGAGCAACTTTAGATGAAGTTCGGGAAAGAACAGAAGCAAAATTTGTAGAACAATTAGCATAAAAAGAAGGATAGAATAGAATTATCTTAGTCTTTTAATTTTAATCCTAATCGAATGCTAAACAAGTTAATACGCTACAGTATCGGGTCTGATTTAATTATTTATGGGTTCAAATGCCTTATTGGGTTTTTAATTGGCTATCAATTGTATTTGAGTTTCCCCGAATATGAACTGTATTGGACTCTGCTCTCTATTATTTTGGTGATTTCGCCCGAAGCAAAAGATGCGCGGCGTTTATCGATTGAACGGTTTAAATCGAACCTAATTGGCTCCGGAATAGGATTGCTTTGTTTTTTTATTCATGCACCCAATGTCTATATGTTATTATTGGGTATAATACTTTCCATAGCCACTTGTTATTTTTTTAATCTAATGAATGTGGCGCGAACCGCCATTGTGGCACTCATCATTGTATTGATTCATGAACAGACGCAAATGTCATGGATAGGAGCGGTAGAACGGTTTATATCAGTAACAACGGGCTGTTTTATTGGATTATCGATTACCATTAGTACATCGACAGTAATTAATTATTGGAGAAAAAAAGCAAATATTCCACAAGAAGAATTATAATTTAAAAGCAATAAAAATGAATACAGAAGCCTATATAATAGATGGAATCCGAACGCCAATAGGAAGTTTTGGCGGAACACTTTCGGCTGTCAGAGCAGATGATTTAGCCGCAATTGTTATTGCGGAATTAGTAAATAGAAATCCAAATATTCCACCCGATGCCATTGATGATGTTATTTTAGGCTGTCACAATCAAGCCGGAGAAGACAATCGCAATGTAGCTCGAATGGCTTCATTGCTGGCAGGATTACCGGTTACGGTTCCGGGAGAAACGGTTAATAGACTGTGTGCCTCAGGAATGTCGGCAATTATTGGAGCATCAAGAGCTATTAAAGCGGGAGATGGCGCTGTTTTTATTGCCGGTGGAGTAGAGCACATGACACATGGCCCCTTGGTGATTTCAAAAGCATCAAAAGCGTATGGAACCGATTCTAAAATGGAAGATTCCAGTTTTGGATGGCGTTTTGTAAACCCAAAAATGAAACAGATGTATGGCGTAGATCCTATGGGAATTACCGCCGAAAATTTAGTGGATTTGTATGATATCAGTCGGGAAGATCAGGATTTTTTCGCTTACAATTCACAAATGAAAGCGGCAAAAGCACAAGAAAATGGTGTCTTGGCACAAGAAATTATTCCCGTTAGTATTCCGCAGCGAAAAGGCGAACCGATTGTTTTTTCTGAAGATGAATTCGTCAGAGCGAGCACAACTATAGAAACATTGGCTAAATTAAAACCCGCTTTTAAGGCAGACGGAACGGTTACTGCCGGTAATGCTTCGGGATTGAATGATGGTGCTGCCGCTACTTTTATAGCTTCTGGCGAAGCAGTAAAAAAATACAATTTAAAACCCTTAGCCCGAATCGTAAGTTCGGCTGTGGTGGGTGTTGAACCTCGAATTATGGGAATTGGCCCCGTTACGGCAACGCAACAAGCTTTGGCGAAAGCCGGATTGACATTGAATGATATCGATATTATTGAATTGAATGAAGCCTTCGCAGCTCAAAGTTTGGCCTGTACAAGAGCTTTAGGACTTCAAGATAATGATACTAGAGTTAACATAAATGGAGGAGCAATTGCCTTGGGACATCCATTGGGAATGTCAGGAACCAGAATAGTGTACAGCGCTGCTTTATCCTTGCAACGTTTAGAAAAGCGATATGCCTTGGCAACCATGTGCATTGGTGTTGGACAAGGGTATGCGGTAATCATTGAAAGAGTTTAAAAATATAAAAACGCTCGCAATCTAAATAATTTACTGATGAGCAAAAAAAAAGACATACTCGACGCGGCTCTTAAACTCTTTACAGAAAATGGAGCGCGGGCTACCTCTACAAAATCAATAGCTTCTGAGGCGGAAACTTCTGAGGCTTTGATTTTTAAGCATTTTGGTACCAAAGAAAAATTATTAGAGGAAATTATCAAACAAGGTTATCAAGAGGCCACAAGATTAATTTCTAATTATTTGAATAATGAAAACGGATTAGAATACATTTTAAAAATTGTTGAGGTTCCCAGAATTTTAGTGGATTCACATCCCGATTTTTGGAGAATGCAACATAAAATCATTGCACTCAATTTGATTTCTCAAAAATACCATGATACTTTCATGAAGCCTTGCTATGAAAAATTAATAGTCATTTTTTCGAAATTAAAGTATGAGAATCCAACTTTGGAAGCAGAACTATTATTGATTTATATCGATGGGATGTGGAAACATTTTGCCTCACAACAATTGGATTCCACAACTGAAACGGCCTTAACAAAATTAGTACAACAAAAATATAAGACTGCCCAGTTCTAACAATATACAGACAGTAGATTTTAAATAGATTATCATTAAAATCCTATCGTTCTTCCTGTGTTGATTTTGTTTGTGAATACAAGCAATACTTTATAAATAATTTAAACGTTATTTTTACAGGCTGTCAGCAATCGTTAATTTATATATTCGCCATTTTCATAACGTATTGTTTCTAGCAACTTTCCGTTGATATCATATAGTTTCATTGTGCCATTTCCGTTAGATAAAGTTCCTTTATCTAGTCTGGTACCTTGCCCATCGTAGCAGGATATAATTTGAACTAGTTTTCCATTATTCCATTCCCTTTCTGTGTAGATGGAACCGTTGAGGTGATACCATTTCCAAATTCCAACTTTTTTCCCATCTATAAGAGTGCCAATTCCTTCTCGATTTCCGTTGGAGTGAAAGAAATTCCACTCAGCAGTTTGTTTCCCATTATTAAATTTTCCAATTTGTCTCAATTTACCATTTTCGTGAAATATTTTCCATTCGCCTATTTCCTTTCCATTGGAGTAATTTCCAAGTTGAAACAAATTTCCGTTATCATAGAAAAGTTTCCACTTTCCCTTTTTTAGTTTATTAGAGATTTTTCCTTTTGCTTTGAGATTCCCATTTTCGTAGAATTCCCTTTGTATATTGCAAGAAGTCAAAGTTAAAAATGTAATAAACATTAGCAATAATCTATTCATAAATGCTGTTCTTAGGGTTTGTTTTTTAATGTTTTCCAACAACGTATCAGAATAGCCTCCGTTGTATTATTATCAAATATAACAAAATGCCAATATAAAAAGAGGATAATTCTTATTTTAAGAAGGCTACAGCTCACCGGAATTTCCCGCTAGCAAACGTGTTTTTCGATTTTAGCAGATACAATTAGTTAACTATAAGGCAAATCACAAAAGTAGTTTTATCATCTTCATTTTTTCTATAGGCGAGATAACCGCCATGCGCTTCGATAATATTTTTAGACAAGGTGAGCCCAATGCCGGCTCCTTCTTTTCGGGTGGTGAAAAACGGTAAGAATATTTTATTTTCTATTTCGGGTTCAATGCCTTTTCCATTGTCTGCAATAGTGATAAAAGTCCTGTTCTCTTTGGTTTCAGCCGAAATAAATATTTGTTTTTTTTCGCTCTCTTTTAAAGCATAAATACAATTGGTCAATAAGTTGATGAATACTTGTTCCATTTGTTTTAAATCTATTTCCAACCAATTATTGCTATCAGAAATAGCATTCACAACTTCGATTTCTTCTTTTTGAAAAAGTGGATTCATGATTTTAAAACAGCTGTAAATTAAGTTCTTAAGACTCGTTCTTTCTTTTTTAGGTGTAGGCAACATGGCCAACTTTCGATAACTTTCCACAAATTGCTGCAAATGATCACTTCGTCTCAACATCGTGCTCACGCTGGTTTTCATGTCGTCTAAATCTTCTGATGAAATGGTTTCTTGTTGGACTAGCTCGTGTAGATTTTGCGAAAGCGATCGAATAGGTGTAATCGAGTTTAATAATTCATGGGAAATCACTTTCATTAAATTACCCCAGGCTTCTTTCTCTTTTTTCTCTATTACATTCTGAATTGAATCCAGCAATACAACAAAATAATCCTGATTGTAAATTGCACTTCTCGAAGTCTGCAATACAAATGTTTGTGTGTCTTGCTGATTTACCCGTATCTCTAATGATGTTTTAATTTCCTGAAAATCCTGTTCCTCAATAATTGTACACAAAGAAGGCAACTGACTTTTCAGATATTTCCATTTCGAAACTTTTGGCACATCAAAATGTTCAGAAAAATAATCGTTCATCAAAAAGATATTCCAATCATTTTCCTGCTTTTGTAAAATAATAATTCCGGTTTCTATCGTGTTTAAAATCGATCGGTAAACGATGTCTTTTGAAACCTCTTCCTTTTGTTTGTTTTTCAGATTTTCATATAAATGAAACAAGTCAGCATAGTTTTTATACGCCTTATGTTTAGAAAAATCAGAGGTAAAATCATTTCTTAATATGGCACTAATCGTTCTTTCATAAAGCGAAAAAGCACTTTTAATATAAAAATACATTTCTATGATAAGTAAGCTAATGATGAAAACTACAAACAAAGTGGTAAAAACCAATTTGTCATAAAAGATAAAGATTGAAATTCCTGAACAGAGGATAATAAAAATCAATCGTAAAAAAAGCTGGTGATATATTTTTGAGGATTTAAACATATTAATTGGTACTGATGTTGTATTTGTCCAAACGCCTGTATAATGCGCCTCTTGACAAGCCTAATTCTTCCGCTGTTTTACTGATATTATTATTGTTTTTAAGAAGTGCTCTTTCGACAGTTGCCTTTTCAATTGAAGAAAGTTGGATATCTTCCAGATTTTCTTCATAAATAGTTATCTGTTCCAAATCCAAATCGGAAACCGTGATGAGATTATTTTCGCAAAGTATCACGGCGCGTTCTATTCGGTTTTCCATTTCGCGAATGTTACCATTCCAAGCGTGCTTTTCTATTGGTTCTATTACTTTTTTATCAAAAGTAATTTCGTTTCGCTCATATTTGTCCATCATTTTTTGCAGAAGATATTCGGCTAACGGCAGTTTATCTTCGATTCGTTCCCGCAAAGGGGGCAAGATGATTTCCATCGTATTAATCCGGTAGTATAAATCCTCTCTAAAGTTTTTATCGGCCACTTCTTGTTTTAAATTTAGATTCGTCGCGCTAATAATACGAACATTCAACGGTCTGGGTTTTGATTCACCTAATCGGGTAACGGTTTTGGTTTGGATTATCTGCAACAGTTTAGATTGTAAATGCAAGGGAACATTTCCTATTTCATCTAAAAAAATAGTCCCATTTTGAGCCATTTCAAAACGCCCCGGAGTATCAGTTTTGGCATCTGTAAAAGCACCTTTGGCATAGCCAAATAATTCGCTTTCAAAAATATTCGCATTCAAAGAACCCAAATCAACATGAATAAAAGGAGCATTTTTCCTGTCGGACTGGCTGTAAATATGATGCGATAAAACAAATTTACCGGTTCCGTTTTCGCCAAGGATTAAAACATTCGCATCCGTTTTCGCCACTTTATCTGCCAATGAATAGGCTTTCTTTATCGCATCCGAATTGCCAATAAAAAAACGAGCAATCGGTTCGGCAGGATTGGATTTCTTCTGTTCTTTCCGACTTATATCGACAGCTTGTTTTACAACACTGAGCAATTTTTGATTCTCCCAAGGCTTTAGAATATAATCAAAAGCACCCGATTTTAAACCTTCAACCGCAGTTTCCACTTTACCAAAGGCTGTCATTAAAATAACAACCGTTTTTGGCGAAAGCGTTTTTATTTCTTTCAGCAAATACAATCCTTCTCTGCCATCTTCAAAACCTATTCTGTAATTCATGTCTAATAAAACGACATCGATGGTATTTTTTGCCAATAATTCGACCACCAATTTTGGGTTGTTCAGCGTAAAAATGTTTTCAAAATGCTTTTTAAGAAACATTTTAGAAGCAAAAAGAATGTCTTCTTGGTCGTCTATGATTAAAATGGAGGCGTTTGTTTTCTTCATTAGTGTTCGATTGCGGACAAAAGATGTCCAATAATGGACAGCTTAAAAATAGCATTAAAAATAAAAAGGTATAAATAAGGCAGTTACAAATTTTAATTTTTCGGCACGATAATCACTTTATCTACAACAAATAAGCAACAATGGACACCATAATCAAAAGTAAAAATAACAAAAAAAAGTATCTAATAATCGCATTGCCCATTATCTTAGTTTTGGGTTATATCGTTTTTACATCGGCTACCAAAAAAAGAAGTCTGAATGTAAAAAAAGAAGAAATTACGATCAAAACAGTTGAAGATGGTTTCTTTGAAGATTTCATGTCTTTTCAGGCCAAAGCGGTTCCTGTAAATTCAATGTTGATTAATATAATTGAAGGCGGAGCGGTACAGGAAATATTTGTCGGAAACGGAGATATGGTTACCAAAGGGCAATCGTTGGCAAGATTATACAATCCAAATGCTGAATTAGCTTATATGCAACAGGAGACGGCTATTATTGAACAGATAAATAATCTGAACAAAGCCAAACTCGATTTAAGAAATCAGGAATTGAATTTAGGCAAAGATTTGATTGCGATTGAGCACGATTATCTGGATGCTAAAAATTTATTGGACACCAATAAGAATCTTTTTGAGCAGGAGATTCTCGCTAAAAGCGAATGGGAAAAAACCAAAGAAAATTACCGTTTTCAAAAAGAGCGAATGAGTATCATCAAACAAAGTGTGAGCAAGGAAAAACAGGCGAATCAAATTCAGATTGGACAACTCAATCAATCGATTGGTATTATGAACAAAAGTCTCGGAATTCTGCGAACTAATAAAAAGAATTTTTTGGTTACAGCGCCAATTTCCGGAAGACTTTCATCATTTGAACCGATACTGGGAAAGACCTATGCCCAAAACACCAGCATTGGTTTTATTGACGACCAAAAAGGATATAAATTAGTGGCTGATGTTGATGAGTTTTATTTGGACAGAGTTTCGGAAAACCAAAAAGGAACGGTAGATTTTGAAAACAAATCCATCGATGTAAAGATTACGAAAGTTATTCCGGAAGTAAAAAATGGCAGATTTCAAGTGGAATTAGATTTTATCGTTACAGATAAAATGGATTTAAAGCAAGGATTAAGCTTTGGAGTAAAATTAAATTTATCCGAAAAAACAAAGACAAAATTACTTTCGAAAGGAAGCTTCAATGAAGAGACCAATGGCAAATGGATATTTGTTGTAAACGGAAATAAAGCTGAAAGAAGAGCTATTAAATTAGGAAGAGAAAATCCGCTCTATTATGAAGTTTTAGACGGATTAAAACCAGGAGATAAAGTTATTGCTTCCTCTTATAAAGATTATAAACTATCAGAAGTTTTGAACTTAGAATAAAGAAAAACAATTATGAATTATGAATTGTAAATTATGAATGTAATAGAATATCAATTAAACGATTAAACAATTTTAAAAACATCAATCAAAAAACGAACAATAATTATGATCAACATTAAAAACCTTTCGAAAATTTTTAGAACAGAAGAAATTGAAACAAAAGCCCTAAGTGATGTTTCCTTGACCATTAATCAAGGTGATTTTGTCTCCATTATGGGTCCTTCAGGAAGCGGAAAATCCACTCTGTTAAATATTGTAGGACTGCTTGACAGCGCCTCTGGAGGGAGTTATCAATTGCTGGATCAGGAAATGATTGGATTGAAAGAAAAAGGAAAATCAAAGGTTCGAAAAGAAAATATTGGCTTCATTTTTCAAAATTTCAACCTGATTGATGAATTATCAGTTTATGATAATATCGAATTACCGCTAATTTACAACAAAGTGCCATCATCAGAAAGAAAACAAAAAGTAGAAGCAATCGCTCAAAAACTGAACATTTCACATCGATTGAAACATTATCCGCAACAACTTTCCGGAGGACAACAACAACGTGTGGCGGTGGCAAGAGCTTTAATTAATGATCCCAAAATTATTCTTGCCGATGAACCTACAGGAAATTTGGATAGTAAAAATGGAAACGAAGTAATGGAATTACTAACCGATTTACATACCAACGGCGCCACAATCCTAATGGTTACGCACTCTGATTATGACGCTTCATTTTCACAGAAAACTATTTTGATGAAGGATGGAATTGTACTTTCTGAAAAATTGAATCGTAGAAATGTAGATGTTTTAGTAACTACTTCCAACAACTAGAATTATGCTAAAAAACTGGATTAATATATTCTTATATCACACCAAAAACAACAAGCTCTTTACGGCTTTGAATGTTTTAGGGTTGGCTATAGGAGTTGCGGGATTGATTTTCGCTATACTATATTGGAATGACGAACACAGCTACAACGAATGGAATCCAGAGAAAGATACCGTTTTTCAAGTTTTAGTCGATTTAGGGGAAAATAATGTTTGGACAAATGCACCAGTGACATTTGCCCCATTTTTAAAAAATGATCCTACTATTGAAAAGATGCTGTATTGCGAAAATTGGTACCAATCACCACTTTATAAGTACAATGGCAAAAAAATAATTATTGAAAAACTGTTCAACAGTCAGAATGATTTTTTTGAATTTTTCCCTTTTGAGTTTGTGAAAGGAAATCCAAAAACGGTCTTGCAATACGAAAATAGTATGGCAATGAGTGAAAAAACAGCGGCACTTTTTTTTGGAGCTGAGAATCCAATAGGCAAACAAATTCAATTTGAAAACCAATTTTTAACGGTCACTGCGGTATACAAAATTACAGGAAACTCTTCTATAGCTCCTGATGCTGTGGTCAACAACATGAAGGCAAGAATAGACTTAGACCAAAATAGCTGGGGTAATTTTAACTCTGGTTGGTATATCAAATTAAAAGATCCTTCAAAAACGAGTCAACTCTCGGCTAAACTGAATGCAATTTATTATCAGAATAAAATACTAAAAGAAGCAAAACAAGAAGGAATTAGTCCAAAAGAATATCAGGAGAAGTATGGCACTTTCAATTTCATTCTAGAACCGCTTTCTGTTTCGAGGTTGCATACCTTAGGACAAGGATCACCCGAAGGTAAAGGGAATTATCAGTTTTTGTTAATCATGTTAGGATTATCAATTTTGATTTTAATCTTGTCCATTGTGAACTATGTCAATCTAGCTACAGCCAATGCCATTCGTCGTGCCAAAGAAGTAGGCGTGAGAAAAATTGTTGGAGCCTCAAAGTTGGATATCATCAAGCAATTTTTATTTGAGACTGTAATTACGGTTTCCATTTCTATTTTACTGGCGCTGGTCATTGTTGAACTGGCATTACCGCACTATAATGAGTTCTTGGATAAAGAATTAATCATCTATGGAAGTCAGTTTTACCTGCAAATTGCATTCATTTTTTTAATTACAATCATTTGTGCAGGTCTATTTCCAGCCATTTATGTCTCTAATTTTGAATCCTTAAAGGTTTTAAAAGGAAATTTTGCAAGAAGCAAAAGTGGTGTATGGCTGCGAAACGGCATGCTGATTTTACAATTTGCTATTGCCTCTTTCTTTATTATTGGTTCCTATATCGTCTTTGAACAAGTCCGTTATCTAAGTAATAAAAACCTAGGTTTCTCGGGAGAACAGGTTTTAGAAATCTTTTATTTTAAACCCGAAGCCATTCGAAATGCAAAAAATGCAGAAGAACTGATCTTCAATCGTTACAAAACGGTAAAAACAGAAATTTCAAAAATCAAAGGAGTAGAGCAAGTAGCAACCGGAGCATTCAAATTTGGTGGAGGAAACGATTCTTCTTCGAGTTTTAGTTATAAAGGAATCAACATTCAGGGGCAAAATATAGGAATTGATTTTGGCATGCTCGAAATGATGAAAATTGGTATGGCCCAGGGTCGCTATTTGAATCCAAAAATTGCTTCCGATACCATTAATTCAATGATGGTGAACGAGACTGCTTTAAAGATGATGAACGAGAATAATCCAATTGGGAAAATGGTCAATTGGAACGGGAGCAATCTTAAAATTGTTGGAGTTGTCAAAGATTTTAGCCTCTATAGCCCACAGGGCAGAATACCGCCAATGGTGTTTTTTCACTTCAAAACTATCGATTGGATGATTGGAAACATCAATCATGTTTATGTCAAAATAAAATCAGATGATACCGAACAAACAATCGCTGATATAGAAAAATTTTGGGTTAAACATGTGGATGCTGATTACCCTTTTCAATATAGTTTTATTGATAAAAACTACAAGCGAACGTATAAAACCTATGTAAAACAAAAAAACCTTTTCTCTTTGTTGAATGTAGTCGTAATTCTAATCGCCCTTTTTGGGTTGTTTGCCTTGGCTTCCTATTCTATTGAAAGGCGAATGAAAGAAATTGCCATCCGAAAAACCCTTGGTGCCGAAACTAATGTTTTGCTGAAAGAACTCTCCAAGCAATATGTCATTTTTAGTGTAATCGGATTTGGGATTGCTTTATTTCCGGTGTATTATTTGCTGAACCAGTGGTTAGATAATTTTGCTTATCGAATTGATATTTCTATTTATCCATTTATAATTGGATTTATCGGTTTACTGTTTTTGACCCTTTTGGTAGTCTTATCAAGAGCCTATCAAGCCACAAGAGTGGATGTTTTACACTATTTAAAATACGAATAATAATGATAAAAAATTGGACTAACATATTTATTTACCATATCAAAAACAACAAGCTTTTTACGGCTTTGAATGTTGTAGGATTATCAATTGGAATTGCAGGATTGATTTTTGCTTTGCTGTATTGGAACGACGAACAGAGTTATAATGACTGGAATCCTGAAAAAGAGAAAGTCTATCAGGTTTTGGTTCAATTGACCGATATGCCTGTGATGGCAGAACATTCGGCACGATTGAAAACCTATCTCGATAAAGATCCTAATGTCGAAAAGATTGTTTTTGCCGAGAATTGGTATCAAAAAGGCAAAATTATTTATAATGGAAAGAAAGAAGCAGTAGATAAAATTATTAATGCAGAAAGTGATTTCTTTTCTCTCTTTCCTTTTAAAATCATAAAAGGGAATGCTGTTTCGGCTGTGACAGATGAAACCAATATTGCTATTTCTGAAGAACTTGCCCAAAGAGTTTTTGGAGACGAAAACCCAATTGGCAAACAGCTAAATTACTTGGATGCTATGAGTGTTGTTCGCGCGGTTTACCGCATACAAGGAAATTCGTCCATAGCACCAGATATTGTAGTTAATAGATTGAAAGATTTAACGAATCCCGAAAACCAACAGGGTCTTTTTGCGCTAAAACTTTTATTAAAACTGAAAGATCCATCAAAAGCGGAAGCCACCAGATTGTTGCTAGAAAAAGCATATTATAACGAAGTTATTGTCCCGAGTGCAAAACAAGCAGGCTTTTCGCTCAAGGAAATGGAAAAGAAAATAGGCCATTTTACGGTCTTTATGGAACCGCTGTCCACAGCCCGACTGCATTCTGTCACAGATGCTTATCCTGAAGGAAGAGGCAATTATCAATTTTTGCTAATTATGGTGGGATTATCAGTTTTGATTCTCATTTTGTCCATTGTCAATTACATTAATTTAGCTACAGCCAATGCCATAAAACGAGCCAAAGAAATAGGTATCCGTAAAATTGTTGGTGCTTCTAAGGGCAATATTATCAGGCAATTTATTTTTGAAACCATTTTAATGAGTTCCTTTTCTATCTTGTTGGCTTTAGTGGTTGTCGAGTTGACTTTGCCGTATTACAATGAATTTTTAAATAAAAACTTAATCGTTACCGGCAGTCAGTTTTATATGCAGTTGATTCTTATTTTTATCATTACGGTGATACTTGCAGGAGTATTCCCGGCAGTTTATGTTTCAAATTTCGAAACATTAAAAGTTTTGAAAGGGAATTTCAGCAGAAGTAAAACTGGACTTTGGCTACGCAATGGCATGTTGATTTTCCAGTTCTCTATTGCAACATTTTTTATAATTGGGTCTAATATTGTTTTTCAGCAGGTGAAATATTTAAGCAATAAAGATTTAGGTTTCAAAGCCCATCAGGTAATTGATATTAGTTTGAATTTTTCGAAATCAGATTATGAAACAGAAGATGTTGGGCAGCATATCTACAACAAATACACAACTATCAAAGAAAAGCTTTCTAAAATAAAAGGAGTCGAGAATGTTTCAACAGGAAATATTTCTTTTGATGGACAGGACAGTTCATTAACCCCTATTTTATATAATGATGTTTTGTTTAAAGAAAAAAATGTTGGAATTGATTTTGGAATGCTGGAATTGATGAACATAAAAATGGTAAAAGGAAGAGGTTTTAGTAAACAATTGGCCTCAGATACACTTAATTCTGTTCTGATAAATGAAACTGCTCAAAAGCTAATGAATATAAAAGATCCAATTGGCCAAGAAGTTGTAATGAGAAATCAGAAATTAAAGATTATCGGTGTTGTAAAAGATTTTAATTTACTAAGTCCGGAAGTAAATGTTCCGCCAATGACCTTTTATCATTTAAAAACCTTGGATATGGCGGGCGAAATAAGTCATGTTTACGTAAAATTGAAGTCGGATAACATGGAAAACACACTATCAGATATCGAAAAATTATGGGCAACTGTAGATACTGAATATCCATTTAAATACGATTTTGTGGACAAGCAATATGCCAGAACCTATGAAACGTATGTGAAACAGAAAAATCTCTTTTCGCTACTGAATGTTGTGGTGATTTTGATTGCTCTTTTTGGGTTATTTGCTTTGGCTTCCTATTCAATTCAAAGGCGCATGAAAGAAATTGCCATCAGAAAGACGCTGGGTGCCGAAACCAATATTTTACTGAAAGAGCTCTCTAAACAGTACATTTTGTATTGCATAATTGGATTTTTGATTGCGGTAATTCCGGTCTATTATTTATTGAATAGATGGTTGGAGAACTTCGCTTTCAGAATTGAGATAGCTATTTATCCTTTCTTAATTGGGTTTATTGGTTTGCTGGCATTAACGTTGCTAATTGTGCTTTCACGAGCGTATCAGGCAACAAGAGTTGATGTTTTAAAATATTTGAAATATGAATAAAAAACGAATCATAACGTTTGCCTTTTTTTTATTTTTTGCTTTAGTAAATGGCCAAGGAAATCCTTGGTCGCTTACTAAATGCATGGATCTGGCATTGCAGAATAATATCGAAATTAAAATAAAAACACTTGAAATAAAAAGAACTCAGCAATCACAAAACTCGGTTTTAAACCGAATGCTGCCTTCGGTTAATTTGTATGGGGAACAGAGCTACAATTTTGGTTCTACCATCGATCCTTCGACTAACGGTAGAGTAAGTTCGAATATTCAAAACGATAATTTCTTTTTGAATGCCAAAACCAATCTGATTGATTTTAGCGCTTTTGCCAATGCGAAAAAAGATAAAATTAGTATTGAACTCGCTAAAGCTGAAAAAGAAGTGGTTGAAAACGAATACAAACTACAGCTTTTAGAGAGTTATTATCAAGCGCTTTATACCCAGGAATTATTAAAAATTCAGAAAGAACAATTGCAGCAAGCGGCTTTCAATTTAGATCGAATTACTAAGGAAGTGGCTATTGGAAGCAAAGCCCAAAGTGATTTGTACGACATGCAATTGAGCTATTCTGAAGAAGAAAACAGCTATATAGCAACACAACAAGTATACGGTATTCAAAAAAAGCAATTGTTTCAGTTGATGAATGCGACTGATATCGAAACCGACACGGTTGTTCTGGAGATTTATTTCAATGAAAATGCTTCCGATTTGGTGGAAAACACAACTTATAACCCAAAAATAAAACGTGCTGAATTTCAGTATCAAAATAGCCTGAAAAGCATTGCTGCATCCAGGGCAACTAATTTACCCGTGCTTACGGCCTATTATGGCTATTCCACTTTTTATTATAAAAACATTAAGAATGCAAATGGTTTTACAGATTCATTTTCGAATCAATTATCCGATAATAAAAGCCAGCAACTAGGCATGCAACTAGCGATTCCTATTTTTAACGGATTTAGGAATAACAAGCGAATAATGGCATCAAAAATAGAAAGCGAAAAAGCCAAATTAGTTACAGAACAAGTAAAACAAGAGTTGGATAAACAATTGGTATTAGAGGAACAAAATAAAAAGAATTGTTTGCAATTGCAACAGAAATTAAACAACCGACAAAAGTATGCCAAAGCTTCCTTTACCACCATGCAAGCAAAATTTGCAAGCGGTAGAGTAGAAGCCATCGTTTTTTCGGCTGTAAAAAATCAATTGCTGAAAGCCGAATACGATGGCTTAAAAAACAATCTTCAATTGCAATACATCAATTTAAAAATCAAGCTGTTGAAAAACAATAGTTTGTAGCTATTACCTCAGTTATTTAACCGAAAATTATTAAAAAATGTAGGGTTATCGTACCCAATACCAAATGATGTCTGGATTTGGATTACTTACTCCACCACCTGCATTATCTATCCAAGGAGTTGGATTCCAACCGTTACACGTAGAAATCAATGTACCCCACCAATTTCCTCCTCCATCATCTGTAGTTATGGTTCCGCAATCGTTTTGATGCCACGGCATTCTTTCACTAATACCATCATTACTGACATAATTCCAAGTTCCGAATTTTGTGTTAAGTGTTATATTTGTTTGAGAATTATCTGTTTTTACAAAACTATAATTTCCATTAGCCGTCCAAATACCCCCAAAACTCATTCTAGTAGTTGCATCAATCATGTATTGAAAACCACTACTGCTTTTTTTAATATAGTCAGCCCAACCAATAATAGAATAATTGGAAGTAATACTGGGAGAAGAAGTGTTTAATGAAATAGCATTGCTATAATCCCATCCAGCAGTGCTTGCATTACACATAATCAATGTCCATCCTCCTCCATCGGTAGTCATGTCGGCATAAATCTGAAAAGGAATTCCTCCATTAATATTAGAGTTGCTTATCCAATACAATCCATCCGGAGACGATGGATAGTCTTGTTTGATTTGATAAGCGCTTGTTGCTGCTGTTATTGCTGTCAATCCATTCTTTACCGGCGAAATTACTTTTCCGTTTTGGGTCAATCCATTTCCATAACCTACAATCCCATTTTTATTTATGGATTTAGGAATATTTGCCTCTATTTTTCCATATTTATCTACTGTTGGAATTTGTTTAAAAATGGCAATTTCATCAATACTACCCGATCTAATAAAAATATCAAATCGATCCATTGCTGGAGCAAAACCAGTTGCTGTTGCAGATGGACTCGTTGGATTCAAATAATTAAAAGTGGATAAGTCCGGATTAATCCACATTTCTGTTTTATTCAAGTTATAGTCTATACGAACCACTACCAAATTTTGTGCACTCAAACTTCCTGAAGAAGAACTCAAATTAGCAAGAGAAGCCGCTAAAATAGACATATTTGAACCACTAGTCGATCCAATACCGCCAGTTGGTGTTGCTCCATTAAAAAGTCTGATGGTAGGAGTTCCTCCTCCTGGAGAAGCTTCAAAAATCGACATAAATTGAAAATAAACAACCCCTTGATTTTGCAACGGAAATGATCTTTTTAAAGCAGCAATAACTGTTGTACAAGTGCCATAACAAGTACCGTCAAATACTGCCTTAAGCCCGGTTGTGGTCAAGCCTGAATAAGTAAATCCAGTTGTTGAGGTTTTTAAATATTTATTATCATAAGTCTTTATCCAATTAGTAGTCCAACCTGTGCCTCCACTGGCATTCAATAATGATGAATTGCTAGTATAGTCAAATCCCTCATAAGCTACAAGATTAAAACCAGCTGGTGTTTGTGCATTTCCTGAGTAAATAAAGGTTATTAAAATTAGCAACAAACAATTAATGTGATTGGAAAATTTATCTACCATAAACGTCAAATTAAATCTATTCATCTATTTGATTCTTTAAAACATTGTTAGTTTAATAATAAAAATCAATTTGAATTCTATCTCCTGCTGTTAAACTATAATTACCATTATTAACTGGATTATATGTTAAAGTTGTTTCAGATACAGAATAAGCAGTATTGCTAATTCTAATTCCATTTACATACATTTTAACCTTACTATTTGATGATGGAGCTTGGGTTAGAGTAAAAGCCGTTTGTGATGCAGTTGCCGTAAATTCATCGCTAACTTCTATAATGGCATTAGAAATTGCTGTTTTTACAAAAGCCGTAGTTGCCACAGCCGTGGTATTATTTCCTGCTGTTTGTGTCACGCCAATTGTTCCTGTTGGTAAAGATGGCGTTCCCGTAAAGATTGGAGAGTCCGATAAAATGACAGTTCCCGTTCCGGTTTCGTCTGAAATGATTCCGGCTAGTTCTGCCGAAGTAGTAGCCGCCAATGCGTTTAATTTATCAGTCGTTACCACCAATGTTTTTGATGTAGGAATCGCTGTTCCGTTGACACTCGTTGCTGTAGCGACACCCAAAACCGGAGTCACCAATGTTGCTGCCGTATCCATTACAAATTTTGAACCTGTCCCCGTTTGGGAAGCTACTGAGGTAGTATTTCCAACACTTGTTATAGGTCCCGTTAAATTGGCATTGGTTGCATTGGCATTATCAACATAAGTTTTCACCGATTTCACACTTGGATATTTGATATCTGAGGCTCCATCAGTTGTCACATCAGTACTTTTATTCACTAAATCTTCTTTTAACACATCGGCATTGGTTCTATTGGTCACTTCCGTTGCCAAATTGGTAGACAAAGAGTTGTCTGCATTGGTACGGTTTGTTGTTTCTGTAGCAATACTTGTGTTCAAAAGGCCTTCGGCTGCAGTGGCTCTAGTTGTCTCCGCAGTGATTGCTGTGGCATTGGCCAATTCTGCTGCTCTGGCTGTTGCCGCTTCTGCCGTAATTGCGTTTTCATTTGTAGTTATGGCTGTAGTATTTGCAGCTATCGCATTGGCGTTGGTTAATTCTGCCGCTCTGGCTGTTGCCGCTTCTGTCGCAATTGCGTTTGCATTTGTAGTTATTGCTGTAGTATTTGCAGCTATCGCATTGGCGTTGGTTAATTCTGCCGCTCTGGCTGTTATTGCTTCTGCTGCAATTGCGTTGGTATTTGCAGTAATTGCTGTAGTATTTGTGGCTATCGCATTGGCGTTGGCCAATTCTGCTGCTCTCGCTGTTGCTGCTTCTGCGGTCAATTGGGTTGTCAAACTAGCGTCTGCTGTGGCTCTTGTGCCGGCTTCATTTGCGATGCTTGTGGTCAAAACACCTTCGGCTGCAGTGGCTCTTGAAGTTTCCGAACTAATAGCATCTGCATTGGCCAATTCCGCTGCTCTTGCCGTTGTAGCTTCTGTTGCCAAATTATTCGTTAAAGCTAATTCTGCCGCTCTGGCTGTTGCCGCTTCTGCCGAAATTGCGTTTGCATTTATAATAATTGCAGTAGTATTTGTGGCTATCGCATTGGCATTGGCCAATTCTGCCGCTCTGGCTGTTGCCGCTTCTGCCGCAATTGCGTTTGCATTTGTAGTTATTGCTGTAGTATTTGTGGCTATTGAATTGGCATTGGCTAATTCCGCTGCTCTTGCCGTTGTGGCTTCTGTTGCCAAATTATTCGTTAAAGCTAATTCTGCCGCTCTGGCTGTTATTGCTTCTGCTGTTATTGCTGTAGTGTTTGAAGCTATTGCATTGGCATTGGCTAATTCTGCTGCTCTCGCTGTTATGGCTTCTGTCGCAATTGCGTTTGTATTTGTAATAATTGCTGTAGTATTTGAAGCTATCGCATTGGCATTGGCTAATTCTGCCGCTCTGGCTGTTGTTGCTTCTGCCGCAATTGCGTTGGCATTGGCAGTAATTGCTATAGTATTTGAAGCTATCGCATTGGCATTGGCTAATTCTGCTGCTGAAGCTCTTGCTGTTTCTGCAGCCAGTCCTGCCGATCCTGTTGATGTGTTTGCGTCAATATAAGTTTTAACTGCTTGTACCGTTGGATATTTAACATTCGAATTAGCATCTATAGTAAGATCTGTACTTTTGTTAGCGGAATCTTCTTTTAGATTTAATATTATTTGGGTGGCCGTACTAATTGGTTTACTCAAATCACTGGTGTTATCGACCTTTTCAAGAGCCAAATTAGTCTTAGCTCCCAAAACGGTAACAGCATTTGTACCACCGCTTTCAATGGATACCACGCCAGTAACGTTTTCAGCGTTTTGTGCAGAAAAAGCAGAAGGAACCGAAGTGAAAATCTGGTTGCTGATTTCTACAAAAGTGGCGCATTTTCCATTGATATCCAATGCTACTTTCAAACTTTTTTGATCAGACGTCCAGTATATATTTGAAAATGATGCAGCATAACCGGCCGATTGATTTCCCGAACCTATAATGGTATTTACCATCCCAAATGCATCTGTCGTTGTATTTATGGTTTCCTGGTATTCGGTTCTGGTGTCACTATCAATAATGGTGAATTGCAAACAGATGTTTTTATTGGCCAAAGGTTCATTGCTGTTATTTATCCCGGGAACTTTCCCTCCATTTGGATTAAAAATAATGGCCTGATAGCTGATGCCGTTTTTCTGAGAATAAATTACCGATGAAACAAATAAGAATAAAAGTAAAGTTATCTTTTTCATAATTATTTTTTATTAATTGCAAAATGAATACCGAATAGAATTTGATTCGTATTAAAGGATAGTTTTTCTGGGAAAGTGTTAAATGGTTTTAGACTTTGTGAAAAAGCGTACCCAAGACTTAAATAGCCCAAATCATTTACTTTATAACGTGTTTGAACCCCAACGAAGGGCGAAAGTACTATTCCTGAAAATTCAGCTTGCCTCATTAAATCATAAATAGCTCCATTGCTATTTTGCTTGCCGTAAATAATTGTCGAAAGAGTAACTCCTCCTTTTAAAGTCAATTGAAAATCATTGAAAACATCGAAATTATAAGTTGCCGCATTTTGAACTCCTATATATTTGGTGTCCCATCTATAACTTTCAAACTGAGAACCCGCCACAGCGTTGTACTCGTTTAATGTTAGGGCTATGTTGTAATAAAATTTTTCTGTTTTCGTTGGTGTAGAAAATCCCATTTCATAGCTTGAACCAGTACCGCTTTGAAGTGGTGTGGCCATAGTTCCATTTGAACTTTTGAAAACATATTTGGTAAAATTACTCCCGGCCAAAAAATAGGCTTCTTGAGAAAACAATTGGAAAGACGTGATTAAAAAGGCAATTAGTAGGTAGTTTTTTATCATCGTTTAATAATTTTTGTATAGTAGTTGAGGTTAGTGGCATTCAATCGGACTAAATATTCGGAAGTGGGTAGTGATGCCAAATCAATAGTCAGAATAGTATTGTTCGATTTTTTCTTTTGTTCGTAAATCAAGCGTCCCATGATATCAAAAATTGAAATGGATATAACATCCATAAGCGGTTTTGAAAATTGAAAATTAATGCTTGTAATAAAGGGGTTGGGGTAGCTTGTGATTTTAATGCCCTCGATTGTAGCTATAGCGTTGGAAGCAATATATTTGCCCCACAGACCTTGCTGAAATCCTTGCATAACAACATAATCTTTATGGGTAGCAGTCCCTGCCAAACTTTGCTGACCAATGGTTTGTTTTATGATCAAACCATCAACTGTTTTAGTTGACAGTCCTTGAGAAGAAAGCATTTGATGGTGCAGGACTTGCCCTTGAAAAGTGATACTGAACAACAAAAGTAAATACTTCATGCGAATTTAATTTTGAGCAATAGTAAAACAAAAAAATCGATGTTTAGCAACATAAATCCGATGAAATGCACAAATAAAGAAAAATAGTAAGAGTTTTTTAGTTTTTAGTAACTTTTTAAGCACGAAAATTCTGAAATAAAAAACAGTTTAGGAATAAAAAAAGAGATGCTGTTACTGTCGATTTAAAAACAAATTAGTTAATTTTTAATTTTTTTGTTACCCAAAAGATGGAATTACTACTCGATATATTTATATTTTTGCATTCTGGCAATTGGAATAAAAATTGCTTTTTAATTTCATTTCAAAAAATATAAATTTTGATTGTAAACTTACTTTTCATCATTACCGGCTTATTTGGTATTTTAACCGTAATCATTACGCTATCAAACTACAGGGTAAATAGAATGATGAATTTTTATTTAACTCTGATTTTTGTTTTAATTTCAATTCGTTTTTTATTAAACGGATTTTTCTCCTTTGGTTATTTAGGTTTTTTAAAAGAATATTATATTAATTACAACAAGTTTCTAATACTGATCATCCCCAGTTATTATTTGTATTTTAAAAATTTAATTGCCAATCAGAAGTTATTTATAAAGAAAGATCTTGTCCATTTTGTTTTTCCGATTGTATTTTTGGCCCTAAATATATCCATCGTCAGTGCAAATGATGAACTTCCTGCTTTTTTTTATTTCTCTACCTTTTTCGTATTATTTCTGTATAATATAAGCTATTGTTTTCTGGCTTATTACCTCTTGAATAAGAATGTTTGGAACCAAAAAGACAGCCCCATAATTAATGCTAAATACGCTAGCTTAATTAAAAAATGGACTCTTTTTTTGTTTATCATCCTACTACTGAATTCGATCAAACTTTTTATGACTCTCTTTTTAGAAGACAATCGTCAGGGTTTTGTTGCTGGCGAACGTTTTCAGTGGCTTGGTGCGATAGTATGGATATTGACCTTTTTTAAAGTTTTAATTTCGCCGGAAATACTTTATGGATATACTATTTTTAATACTCCCATAAAAGAATCCGCTACCTTCAATTTACCATTAGATACTGATTGGATTATGGAATCCAACAAAGACCAAAAAAACCTTCAAGATAGCAAACTAAAAGAGAAAATTGATCCAAATATTGAACGCTATATTAGTGAAATCGAGAAAATTGCTGTAGAATTTGAATTGTTTAAAGACTCGAAATTTTCAATGAATGATTTAGCACTAAAATTAAATATCCCAAATAGCCATTTAAATTATCTGTATAAATATCATTCTAAAATCTCCTTTTCAGATTACAAAAAGAAAATCCGAATTCAGCATTCCATTCTATTAATTGAATCAAACTATTTAAAAACAAATACAATTGATTCCTTGGCAAAAGAGGTGGGATTTGCCTCCTATAATCCTTTTTTTACCAGTTTTAAAAGTATTACAGGAATCTCACCGCAAAAATATATACTGTCAATATGAATCCATCTGTTAGTGCTAAAGCGATGAATTGTTCCATCCGCTTTAGTGTTGCTAAGTACGGTTTTTGCCTTGGTATGATCTCCTGACCTCGAATTACCAGCAAACGCTGGGCTATCCGGTAAAATAGAGTTTTTCTAAACTCATAAAGACGATATAATTTGCTTAAAATAATAAAAATTAATCGTTTTTCAATAAATTTTTATTATTTTAGCAGGATAATACTAATTTATAAACTTCTTGATATGTTGGAAAAAAGTGCTAATCTGCTGTTAAAAACTACCTTGGTTTTTATGGGGTTAATCGTTTTGATGTTGGCTGTTTTTGCTTTGCCGAATTTATACAAAGGTGCCTTGGCTGAATTTCCTTATGCACCGACTGCTATTTTGGGAATTGTAATAGTACTGTATGCCGTTACTATTCCATACTTTTTTGTTCTTCAGCAATCTTGGAAACTTTTAGTGTTAATAGACCGGAACTTAGGCTTTTCAAAATTTTCCGTGACAGCATTTCGGAGCATAAAGTATGCTTCTCTAATTGGGGGTTTATTATTAATGATAGGTTTTGTACCCTTACTATTTCCTATTGCAGAAGAAGATGATGCCCCAGGTTTGTTGCTTTACGGTTTCCTTTTTGCTTGTATTCCTTTTGTTGTGTCGGTATTTGCCTCAGTTTTGGAAAAGCTTTTTCAAAATGCCATTGAGATGAAATCTGAAAATGACTTAACCATTTAAGCTATGGCAATTATTGTAAACTTAGACGTTGTAATGGCTAAACGGAAAATGTCTCTCAATGAACTTTCAGACAAAGTCGGTTTGACTTTATCCAACCTTTCAATATTAAAGACTGGAAAAGCAAAGGCCATCAGATTTAGTACCTTAGAAACAATATGCAATGTTTTGGATTGTCAGCCAGGAGATATTTTGGAATATGTAGACGACAAAGAAATAAAAACGAGCCGCTAACAGTTAAATTTTCGATGCTTGCATAGTAGGAACACCCGAGTCCCGATAATTGTCGGGGTCAACGTATAGCTGTCAATTCGGGAGAAAACCCGATGGCTGGCAGGAATATTTAATTTTCTCCCGCATTTTTTAGTCTTGATTTTTCTTTTTTTCTTTTAACCCATTTTTCAGTTTCCACTGCCCAAAATACAATACTTGAGAAAGTGAGACAAAGAAACAACTCAAACAAAGTAAGTGCTTGCGTTCTGAATATCTCTTGTAAAAAAGGAATATAAATAACTGACATTTGCAAAACGAATGTCAGTAGTACTGAAAAAAACAATTGTTTGTTCCCGAATATACCTTGTCTAAAAAGGGATTGCCAATCGCTGCGGATCGCCATCGCATGTCCCATTTGAGACATACTCAAAACGGTAAATACCATTGTCATCCATTTATCACTGCCTGTATGAATTGCCCAACCCTGTACGCCAATACAAATTGCCCCCATCAGCAAACCAACCCAGAGGATGTGAATGCCAATGCCAGCTGCAAAAATGCTTTCATCAGGTTTTCGTGGCGGCCGATTCAAAATATTCTTTTCTGCAGATTCTGTTGCGAAAGCAAGTCCAGGCAAACCATCGGTAACAAGATTTATCCATAGGATATGGATAGGTAGTAGCGGAATGGGTAAGCCGATAAGCGGCGCAAGAAAAATAGTCCATACTTCGCCACTATTGCTGGTCATGGTGTATTTAATAAACTTGCGGATATTGTCAAAAATCCTACGTCCTTCCTTTACAGCACGGATGATGGTGGCAAAATTATCGTCCAGCAAAATCATGTGCGCCGCTTCTTTGGCCACATCAGTTCCGGTGATGCCCATTGCAATACCAATATTGGCCCGCTTCAATGCAGGGGCATCATTCACTCCATCGCCTGTCATGGCTACAAATTGATTTTTATTTTGCAAGGCTTTTACAATATTCAGTTTTTGTTCGGGCGAAACACGGGCATACACTTTTATGTATTCTATTTCTTTTTCAAACTCTTCCTCCGAAAGATTTGCTAGCGCTGCACCGCTAATGACTCTATCGGTTTTATGTTTTAAAATTCCCGTTTTGATAGCAATTGCTTTTGCAGTTGTGGGATGGTCGCCTGTAATCATCACTGGGGTAATACCTGCTGCATGGCAATCGGCAATGGCTTGTATGGCTTCAGCACGGGGAGGGTCTATCATAGCAGCCAACCCTATAAAAGACATATTGTTCTCAATAGTGTCAGCAGATATGGTTTCGGGCAAAACTGCAACAACTTTTAAAGCATAGGCCAAGACCCGCTTGCCTTGCTGTGCAAAAGCTAGGGTTACATTATTTATTTCATCTTTGTTTGTTTCTTTGCTTATACTGAGAATATTTTCTACTGCTCCTTTTGTCACAATCAGCCATTGCCCCTCTAGTGGATATGCGGTTGTCATGAGTTTGCGAACCGAATCAAAAGGTAATTCGTGTACTCTTTTAAAATGAGTCAACCATTGCTTGTCATATTTTTCATTATTGCGGGCATAACTAACTAAGGCCACTTCGGTAGGGTCGCCTTTGAGCTGGTTGTTTTCATCTTTAACGACATCATGATTCAGTTCCATTGAAAGCAACAACAATTGCTCTACTGAAATTGCATTTACGGCTGGTGCATCTGCTGCGATCCAAACATCCATCACCGTCATTTTATTTTGGGTGATTGTTCCTGTTTTGTCGGAACAGATGTAGGTAACAGAGCCCAGCGTTTCAACAGCAGGGAGTTTACGGATGAGTGCATTTTGACCAAACATCCGTTTAGCTCCCAATGACAAAGCAATGGTGATTACGGCAGGCAATGCTTCGGGAATGGCCGCAACTGCAACGGATATGGCGGTAAGCAACATTTTAATTGGATCTTCGCCGCGCAACAAACCAGCTCCGTAAATAACAACACAAATAAAGATGACTACAAATGACAATTTTTTACTGAAATCAGCTAAGCGTTTTTGCAATGGGGTTTTTATTTCCTCTTCCTGAAGCAGTTGAGCGATGCGCCCAATTTCGGTATTCATTCCCGTAGCTACTACGATGCCTTCTCCACGACCGTAGGACACCACCGTGGTTTTGTAAGCCATGTTAAAACGATCGCCAAGCGGAGAATTTTTGACCGTTATTGTATCGGTATTTTTTTCTATCGCATGAGATTCTCCAGTAAGCGATGCTTCTTCAATTTTTAACGAATAGCTTTCACTAAGACGAATATCAGCAGGAACCAACATACCGGCTTCAAGGATTACAATATCTCCCGGAACTAATTCGGAAACAGAAATTTGAACAATATTTTCAGCCCGGCGAACGGTGGCATGGAGGGATGACGTCTTTTTTAATGCCGACATGGCTTTCTCTGCCCGGTATTCCTGTACAAAGCCAATGATGGCATTTAACAGTACGATGATCAAAATAACCACCGTGTCTTTGATGTCGCCAACAGCAAAAGATATTACGGCTGCTATCAGCAAAATAAAGATCATTACATCTTTAAATTGATACAACAACAAAACAAACAATGATGGTTTCTTTTTTTCTACAAGCTCATTTTTACCATATTCTTTCTGGCGTTCTTGCACTTCTTCCTCAGACAGCCCTTGTTTCTTTGTGGCAAGGAGTTGAAAGGTTTCAGAAATGGATAAAAGATGGTGTCCCATGATTTATAAATTTAAGTTAGACTAATGTCTTTGTTAATTTCAATGACTCTATTTCATCTACTGGAATTTTTAATAAATAAATTCGGGGCACTTGAGCGATCCTATTGCTTAAACTGCTAAAAAAGTCGGTCCTATACTATTTTAGATCTAAGGGCTAATCAGCTAAGCCTAATTTTTTTGACATATTCTTGAAATTTTATCTTCCGAGTCTTTACTGAGATGCAGACTGAACACCAGTCTATTATAGATTAAATCGCTTGTTAATTTTTTAAAGCTTTTAAATCACTTCTTTTTCGATAACAAGCTTTGCAAGTCTAAGTTCTGTTTTATCCCTTTAGCTAGAGCAATAATTTCAACTATTTGAAGCTCTCCGGGCTCGATATAGGGTGACTGTTCGCTCCTAACTCAACTGCTTTCTCTTTGAAAGCTTCATGATAAATTTTACCCACTTATTTCATAAGCTAAAATTAAGATTTATTTCTTAATTTTCTATGCTCACTAAGTTAGCATGTCCACATGCAACAGCTCACCGGAATTTCCCGCCAACAAATGCGTTTTTCGAGTATAGGAGGATGGCTTGACATACATATTAGAACGAGTAGGGGATGCGAGAGAGGCTCACTCCGTCAGGTTCTGGCGGAGCCGTCTACTCATTATGGGCAGTTTTTATTTATAGTACATTTTTAGACTTCCTTTGTATATCTGTCCTTCAAACGTTTCTCCTTTCAGATATTGTCGTTTAACTTTAAGTTCTACATCACGTTTTTCGTTTGGGATTTCGACAGTAATGTAATAATGCTTTAACCCGTTTTTTGAGGTTGTTTCATTTGTACTTATAATTTTACTTTTTAAATTTATAATTTCTTGCTTTCCAACGTATGAGTTAATGCTTAACAACAAACCAGAAATTATTCCACATATAAATATAAATGAAAAAAATGTCCCAAATAATATTTTAAATCCTTTTATAAAAATATAGAATATTTTGTTTTTTGCTTCTGTAGGGCGAAAAATACTTTCGTGAAAAAATAATGAAATGATAAATGATAAAATTCCAAATATCATTATGTTATCAAACACTTTTTTCATAGAATAACCTAGTTCATATATTTCAAGGAAAACGAATGGAATCAGAATAAATATTATAGTTATTGTAATGAATGAATAGAATATATATTTTCTCATTTTTGTTTAAATTTCTTCTTTTAGAGTATTTTTTTAGGATAGAAATTACTCAAAATGCGTTATTTCCTTGGTTTCGGTAAAAATGCCCATAACGTCAGTACGTCTAAAAAACTCTAAACGAACTGATTTTTGTTAATTATAAAGTAAATATAGCTGATTTAAACTACAATTATTTCTCTTTCAAGACTACCTCCGGTTCCGTTTTCCGCCGCGGTGAATCGAGGGAATACAATTCCGTATCATTAGGATTATTTTCTTAATTGAATTTGTTTGCGGGCACGGATTGAAAATCCGCACCACCGTTTTTTTAGATACAAATCAGTTGCACTTTCACAATTAATTCAATACATAATAATTAGTATCAGCGGGAATTTAATCAACTTTTTTTGAAGTTGTTTTGTTTTTTAGTCCTTAAAAGTTATTGTGAATTCTGCACCCTCATTTATTTGACTTTTCACTTCAATACGACCACCTAAATTAGTGATGTGATTGTAAATTAAATAAAGTCCTACTCCACTGCTATCAATATGATTGTTAAACTTTTGGTGTAGACCAAATATTTTATCTCGCACATTATCCATATCAAAACCCAGTCCATTATCAGAATAGATTAATTGATTTTTTCCATTTGTTCGTTTAGAAGTAATAGAAATAGAAGGGTAAGTGTTTGGTTTTGAATATTTAATTGAATTTGTAATTAAGTTCAAGAATATACTTTTCAAGTATTCCTTATTGAAATTAATAGTAGGAACTACGTCAAAATCAATGGTGATTTTAATTCTTGAATTTATTATTAAGGAGTTTATAGAAAGTACTACTTCATTTAAATTCTCGTTTAAACTTAATGGTTCAATAGAAGCATTTAACTCGTCTTTGTGAATTAATTCGGCTACAGATTTTTTTAAAGTTTGACTTAAACGCTCTGTCGTTGTTTTTAGTACAGCTAAAAATTCAAGTGTTTCTTTATCATTAATTTTAGTACTATCAATAAGATTAAATATGGATAGCAAATTATTTACAGGTGATTTTAAGTCATGCGAAGTCGTATAAGATAAGTGCTTGAGGTCTTTATTTATTTTGGTTAGATTTGCTAGGAGTATATTTCGCTCATCTTCAATTTGTTTTTTATGGGTAATATTTTTAGCAATTGCATATACTAATTTTTCATCTTCAACAGGCATCGATGTCCAAGATAACCATACAATCTCTCCCGTTTTAGTTAAGTATCTGTTTTCAAAATTTAACAGCGGTTTATTTTTATATACTTGTTCTCTCGTTTCGATTGTGATTTTAAGATCTGGAGCATAAACGAATGTATTTATAGGACTAGCATACAATTCTTCATCTGAATACCCTAATAATTGCGATACAGCCGCATTTATTCTCTTAAAATAACCATCAAATCCGGCAATACAAATCAGATCAGCTGAGATATTAAAAAAATTGTCAAAATGATATGCTGTATCTGAATTTGGATTTTCTTTTATTTTCATTGAGCTTTAAAATTAGTACTAATTTGGTTATTACTCTTCTAGAGTAAATGATGTTTTTTCAAATTTAGTAAATAATTATTTGCAATATAAGTGAATACATAATTTAAATTAACAAAATGATTTAGGCCGAATAGCAGTTTTCGACCAGCACGGTCCGCCTGCTTGGTATCTTGGCAGTAGCCAAAACACCAATCCCTGTGAAAACTAACTTTATGGGTAAGGGTACTTATACCCGAAAGTGAAGGAAAAACACATTAAAACCAACTGAAAAACTACTTCAAAAAAAAGAGGCGCAATGGCCTCTTGAAATTCTTCTTACTCATTTATCGTAAAACCCATAAGGGATGGTTTGATATAATAGAACGAGTAGGGGATGATTCCAATCTTTTACTTTTTTAGCTCGCTTAATTTTTGTTTTTTTAGCGGTGCTCACTGAATCTTTGATTTGTCTTGATGAAAAAAGTAACAAAAAAATACTCAGGTTAATATTTAAATTTTTGATTTCGTGAATCTTCGATTTCAAGCCTGAATAGTTGCTCCCGATCGCCATCGGGGCCGAAAATCTCGGACGTATTTATCTCACTAATCCCTTATTGTTATTGGTGTTCGATGAACCTCACTGCGTTTCGGTTTTCCTATCGCGACCCCAGCCGCTCGTGTTTCACACTCGACTCGGGGGGCACTCCCGCCGGCCAACGCTCAAATCCTTACCCGGATTTTCTAGTCTGGCAACTATAAGGGCGCCTTAAAAGTAATTACGCTCTAAATTTTTGGCTTCCTTTAGGGACGGGGTAAACCGAAAATGCCAATCACTTTTCACGATTCACCAGCTCTGGTTCCGTTCAACACTCCCGATAATTATCGGGATCATCGTTCGTGCTTCGCACGCAACGAAGCTTAGCTGTTAGCGGATGCCAGAATATGCGGTTTAATTCAGAATTTTAATTGTCAGCCAAAATACAAGAAATATTGCGCCAATTATTAAAATTCGATTTCCCTGTTTTCTGTCATTTTCTGAATAAGCATAAATTCGGTTTCCATTTGGTAACGTTTTTTTATAAGTTAGTAAATGCCAACCGATAAAAATCCCCAATAATCCGCCCAAAAATGCAGTTATATATCCTAAAATTATATAATTTTTTTGGCCTTCTTCAGGTTTTGATAATTCTACAATTCGTTGTTGTTTAATTTTTTCGATTTCTTCGGATGTAATTTCTTTGCCTCTTTCTTTAAGCAATTTTTTAGCAAGTGAAACGTCAAATTTATTCCATTCATCGCTCTTTGAAACTACGTCAATTAATTCGTAGTCAGAAAAACTCAACAAATAATAATCTTTATCAATATCATTAATTTCTTTAACAGCTTTATCAGTTAAAATTTTGTTGGCTTTTTCAAAATCCCTTTTTTTGAGTTTTATGCAATATTCTTTTCCAAAACCATTGTTAGCAAAAGTTGGGTCGAAACTCAAAGAATTGTCTTCTAACAAAAATTCAATGTTTTGTTCAGCTATTAATTCGCCTAATTCTTTTGCTGAATTTTGGTCATTAAATTTTTCAAATGTTATAAATTCTTCTTTCATAAGTATTTTATTTTTCAACTGGTATCCGCTAACATCAGTAAGTCCGATAGCTATCGGACTAAAAACCTCTAAACGAACTGATTTTTGTTAATTAGAAAGTAAATATAAGGTATTTAAAACAACAATTATTCCTCTTTTTGATAGGCATTCGTGATGGAAACACCCTAAAACCGACCTCCGATGGCATATAGTCGCTGATGGTTTGCATTTACTTGAGTTTGTTTAAAGAATTGCTGCTGAATAATGATTTCATTTGGCTAATAGCAAGGGAATTTAATTTTTGTAATCTTTCGGGTTGGCTAATCCCTTGTTGAATTAGCATGGCATTGATGCTTTCGAGATTAGACAGAACCACCAATTGTTCGATGGAAGCTTCGTCTCTGATATTTCCTTTTTGTAATGGATTTACTTCACGCCATTGCTTAGCCGTTTTTCCAAACAAAGCAGTATTCAAGACATCGGCTTCGTCAGCATAGACAAAATTTCTCTGAGCCGGTGCAATTGTTTCTGGAATCAAGTTTTCTTTAATGGCGTCGGTATGAATTCTATAATTAATTTTGGAAATGGTTCTTTGCAAATTCCATTCGAGTTTTTTGGTATTACTTTCTTCTTCTTTAAGACGTTGGAATTCTTTAACTAAATAAATTTTAAATTCGGCACTAATCCACATTCCAAATTCAAAAGCAATATCCTGATGGGCATAAGTTCCACCATATCTGCCTGATGTAGCTTTGATACCAATAGCATTTGTTTTTTCAACCCATTCTTTCACGCTGAGTTTATAGTTGTTTAATCCTGCCTGACTTTTAATTATGGCAAATTCGCCATAATTAAAATCCGGATTATGGATTCGTTCCCAAATTCCCAAATATTCAATAGTATTTCTGTTTCTTAACCAATCAGAAATGAAGAAGTCACCATCTTTTGCTTTTAACATATCAGTTATAGAAATAAAATCCAGACTGTTAGACTGAATTATTGTAATTTCTTTTCCCTGTACATTTATTTTTTTATTCTTAGCCATACTTACTCTTTTAATTTTAGCTTTCTAAATCCATCGAATTCGATGGGATTAAAAATTGTTGTTTTTCTGAACAATTTTCTTAATCTCAGGAAAATGGTTTTATATTAAAATCATACTTCGAAATAATTACCGTTTTCCTGAAGTTAGCAAGTAAATATATAATGATTTAAACTACAATTAATTTTTTTTGTAACTATCTCGGTTCCATTCAACACAGTTTTACGGCTGGTTTTTATTTTGTTTTGGAGGCCGTGAATTTCATTTCATTACTACGTCCGTTCGTCCCGATAACTCTATCGGGACTCGGGTGTTAGTGCTGCACACGCAACGAAAGTCTAACTGTTATAAGCTGCCGTTTTCTACATTCTTTGTTATTTTGTACTTTATTTAGTAGTTTCTAAAAAATCAAATTCACAGTCAAAATTATAACCAAGTATGCACATTTGGTTTGTCCATTTTTTTACAATTTCATCACTCATTTTTATTTTTGTTGTCCAGCCAGTAATAATAAATATCTTATTATCTTTCTCACTAACACTTTGTTTTACAGTATAATTTATTTTTTTTAATTCTGCTACAAGCTTTTCTGCTTTTTTTGCCTTGTTAGTGTAAAAAAAGAATTCAAGTTTGAGTTCTTTTTCTTCGGCATCATTAATTTTTCTGAAATGATAAATTGTTTGCGGTGTTATTTGCATTAATTTTTCAAGGTTTTTGTTGAATGCTGATTCAATAACAAATTTATCCTCTTCAGATTTTTGCGTAAAATCATAGTTTTTAAGAACTATATTTTTTTTATTTGGATTTTTATTATTTTTTGCGAAATAAATAATTGTATTTATTATGATGATAGGAACAAAAATTAAATAATAAAATGTATCCCAATTCATTTCTTCTTTTTTTATGATTGCTTATAACGCCAGTCTATAAATAGCCCCCGTCGTATTACGACCAAATATAACAAAATACCATTGTAAAAAGAAGATTATTCTTATTTTTAAGAAGGCAACACCTCACCGGAATTTCCCGCTAACAAATGCGATTTTCAAGTAATTTTAAGACATACTTCCTCATTTTCGACACCCTTTAGGGAAGGGATAAACCGAAAATTTCACTCACCATTCACTTCTCACCATTCACGATTTCCAGTTCCCTTCAACAGCAGCTGTCATTTTTCGTACTGCGCACGCAACTCTAACTGTTATGAGACCTCCCTTCTTTTTATCGCTTTGGTTTTCTCCTTTTCGTACTGCGTTGGGTCTATTGCAATTTTGCCTTTGTGCAGTTGGTTGGAGCGAATTGCAAATGTGCTACCAAAAGCATGGACTATTCTTATTGTTATTTTAATAGTTTCCGTTTTTCAACGTCCTGCAATATACCCATTTGTTGGATTGCAATTTTATTCAGTTTTATCAATCGTTCTTTTTGTGGGATTTTTTCGTTGATGAAAACAGCGTTTAGATTTTCCATATTTGACAAACAAATCAGTTCGTTGATTGTCGCATAGTCACGGATATTACCTTTCAAATCGGGATTTACTTCTCGCCATTGCTTGGCTGTAATTCCAAATAGTGCAACATTCAGTACGTCCGCTTCATTTGCATAAATGACTGATGTCTGTGCAGATGAAAGTTCTTGCGGTATCAAATTGTGCTTAATGGCATCCGTATGAATGTGATAATTGAGTTTAGCTAATTCTCGTTTTGCTGTCCAACCTAATTGCCTTTGTTCTTCTTCCTTTAGTCGTTGAAATTCGGTTATCAAATACAGTTTAAACGGAACGCTTATAGCGGAACCAAATTCAAAGGCAATATCTTTATGGGCATACGTTCCTCCATATTTACCTTTTCTTACGATTATTCCAATGGCATTTGTTTTCTCAATCCAATCCGAAACGCTCAATACAAAACTTGGTAAACCTGCCTGCATTTTAAAGTGGTCAAATTCCACCACTTTAAAATTGAGATTGTTGATTTGCTCCCAAGTCCCCAAAAATTCAAGTGTATAACGGGTTCTAATCCAATTTTTTATTACATCAGCTGCTCGGCTTGCGCCTTCTTTGGCATTTGCCATATCCGTAAGCGAAATATAATCTCGTTCTTCAAACGCAATAATAGTAATTTCTCTGTCTTGTACATTTATTTTTGCCATAACACTACAAAGTTCCGGAAAATATGCAGATTAATATATGCTCTAATTATAAGAGGTCGTTTTGGTTGCCATTCACTTGTATATAGGTATGACAAGATACATATTTTATTTAAAATAAAACATATTACTTTATTCCTACAAAGCATCAAATGGACTTTTTATTCACCGCAGACTTTTCGTACTTACATAGATCCGCATTTCAGTAGTTTCACCACTAGTAATACCTGATTATAGACCATAAAAAAAGAGGATGCGAAATCCTCTTGACATTCTTATAACCCATTTATCGTAAAACCCATAAGGGATGGCTTGATATAAATAATAGAACGAGTAGGGAATGAAGCCAATCTTTTTCTTTTGCCTTGATGCAAAAGAAACAAAAAATCAAGCCTGAATATTTTTGTCCTGAAAATCTCAGGCCTATTTCCCTATCGTGACCCCAGGCGCTCGTGTTTCACACTCGACTCGGGGGTCACTCCCGCCGGCCAACGCTCAAATCCTTGCCCGGATTTTCTGGTCTAAAAATATAAGGGCGGCTTAAAAGAAATCACGTCTTAAATTTTCGGCTCCCTTTAGGGAAGGGGGTAAACCGAAAATTCCACTCACCATTCACAACTCACTTCTCACCATTCACAACCTCCGGTTCCGTTCAACAGGAATTTCATTACTACGTCCGTTCGTCCCGATAATTATCGGGACTCGGGTGTTCGTGCTGCGCACGCAACGAAATTCTAGCTATTAGCTGCTGCTTTTTTTCAAGTCTTTGGTTGCTGTTTTAATAAATTTTTCTTTGTCCTTTTTCACTTCTTTCAACATTGCTTTTCTGTCGGCTGGTAAGTCATAATACTTTTCCGCCCACAAATTTATTTCAATCATTAAAGGCAATAAATCAATTCCTTTTTGTGTCAGTTTGTATAAAACTTTCGCTTTACTTTCTGGGTGGTCTGATTTTGTAATGATTTTGTTTTCTTCAAGCGTTTGAAGTCGTGAAGCCAAAATATTGGTCGCAATTTTTTCGTCTGATTTCAAAAAGTCACCATAAGTGCATTGTTTTGCGAACATTAAATCTCTCACAATTAGCAACGACCACTTGTCTCCCCAAATGTCAAGGGAAGAACTAACGGGACAATCTGACCTTTTTTTAGTGTTTTTCATAATTTATTCTTAAAAACCACTTGCAAATTAAAAGTTGTTTGATATCTTTGTACTTGCAAATCGCAAGCAAATTTACAAATAAATAAATAAACTCAAAGCAAAATATGGACTTAAGAAACAAAACAATATTGATTACTGGTGGTAGTGCTGGTATTGGACTTGAAGCCACAAAACAATTCTTGGAAATTGGTGCAAAAGTTATCATAACAGGCAGAAGTCAAGACAAATTAGATTCGGCAAAAAAACTGTATCCCAATGTAATTGCGATAAAAAGCGATGTTGCGAATGAAGAAGATGCGATTTCGCTTTACAATCAAGTTAAGAGTTTGGGCGGAATTGATATTCTATACAACAATGCAGGTGTTGGCGTAATGCCGTCAAATTTAAGTGTTGCAAGCGACAAACATTTTGAAGGGGCGGAATATGAAATGAACATAAATTACTTGGCAGTTATTCGTCTGAACAATCTTTTTTTGGATATGCTGAAATCAAAAAAAGAAAGTGCGATTATCAACACAACTTCCGTTTTAAGTTATGTTCCGTCATTGCTTGAAGCAACTTATTCGGCAACAAAAACTGCTTTGGCGTTTTACACAAAGTCGCTTCGTGAGCATTTGCGAATTGCTAACAGTAATGTAAAAGTATTTGAGTTGTTGCCTCCTGCAGTAGAAACTGAACTTATAGCACACCGAAAAGTAAAAAAAATGAGCCCCGAAAAATTGATAAAAGGATTGATTGCAGGATTGCAAAAAGACCAATACACAATTCGTATGGGTTATACAGGTACTTTCTATTACCTTAATCGTATTTTTCCGAAATTGGCTTTCAGCTTGGTTAATCCAAAGAAAGCAGAAAAATATTTACAATAAAAAAAAACAAGATGAAAGCATACACAATAAACCGTTACAGGAAGGAAGACAAACTTCAACTAACAGAAGTTCCAAAGCCTGTTGCCAAAGAAAACGAAGTTTTAATTCAAGTCAATTCGGCAAGTATCAATCAGTTAGATGCCAAACTAAAAAGTGGCGAATTTAAGTTGTTGTTGCCTTACAAATTTCCATTGATTTTGGGACACGATGTTGCGGGAACGGTTATTGGCGTTGGCTCAAAAGTCAGTCGTTTCAAAATGAGCGATGACGTTTTTGCTCGTCCTGCCGATTTTCGTATCGGCACATTTGCCGAATACATTGCTGTCAATGAAAACGATGTTGCCTTGAAACCCGCAACTATTTCAATGGAAGAAGCAGCTTCTTTTCCGTTGGCTGCATTAACGGTTTGGCAAGCGTTTGTTGAAAAAGCAAATCTTAAAAAAGGTCAGAAAGTTTTTATACAAGCAGGTTCAGGCGGTGTCGGAACGATTGCCATCCAGATGGCGAAACATTTGGGCGCCGCTGTTGCCACAACTACAAGTGCCGATAATTTTGAGTTAGTAAAAAGCCTTGGAGCTGATGTTGTGATTGATTACAAAACGCAAGATTTTGAAACCATTTTGAAAGATTACGATTTGGTGTTGAACAGTCAAGACGAAAAAACTCTTGAAAAGTCGTTGCGAATTTTGAAGCCAGGTGGAAAAGTCATTTCTATTTCAGGTCCACCTGATACTGCTTTTGCAAAAGAAATTGGTTTGTCGTGGTTTATGAAAACAGCGATTTTCTTTTTAAGCTACAAGGTCAGGAAACAAGCGAAAAAACTCAATGTTGATTATTCGTTTCTGTTTATGCAAGCAAATGGAAGACAGTTGTCAGAAATTGGAAAATTGATTGAAACAGGTGTCATTCGTCCTGTCGTTGACAAAGTATTTTCGTTTGAGCAAATGAACGAAGCAATGTACTACGTTTCAAGTGGTCGTGCTAAAGGAAAAGTCATTGTCAAGATCAAGTAGTTTGTCTTCAGTAGTTTAGGTAAAGTTTGCTGCTAACGTCAGTTCGTCTAAAAACCTTTACACGAACTTTATTTGGTTAATCATTGAGTAAATATATATGATTTAAACTACAATTAAAATTCTTTCTGGCAAAAGTCGCTTTATGATTATTAAAATAAAATAGGCCATAAAAAGCTTCAAAAATCGCTTTCAGAGTACCAAAATGTAAAGCCAATACTTTTAGATATTGTTTTAATAGATTGTGGTCAATCAAGTTAAAAATTCGTCGCAGATTGTAGGCAGTAAAAATCAGGCCTATCACTCTACTTTTAGGTAGATAGGCGTGACAGCTACCATACTTTATTCAAAATCAAATATATTCAATTTTTCTTACAAATCATTAAAAGCACTTTTAATTCACCGTAGCCCTTTCGTGCTTATATAGATTTACATTTCAGTAGTTTTACTGCTAGTAAACCTGATTATAGACCATAAAAAAAGAGGCGCAATGGCCTCTTGAAATTCTTCTTACTCATTTATCGTAATCCCCATAGTTGACGGACATGTAATCGGTTCCGTTCAACAGGAATTTTATTGTTCGTGCTGCGCACGCAACGAAATCTTAGCTGTTGTGCGTTCGTTTTAAATTTTACCAAGGTCCATTTCTGTTTACATTTATAAACGCATTATTTTCTAAGCGATAAGCGCCTTTAAGACCAACAAACCAAATGCGTTCTTGTTTATCTTGATAAATAGTAAATGGGAAAGGTTTAAATTCACCTTCTTTACTTTCAATTTTAGTGAATACTTTGTTGCTGTAACTATAAATGTCACGTTTGTTTGCATTAAACCAAAGTGTACCGTTATTATCTTCTAAAATGCAACCAATTCCTTCATTTTTGTTTAATAGGTTTTCAGTTACATTTATAACAGTGTTTCCATCGTATTTATAAAGTCCTTTGGAGGTCGAAATCCAAAAATTTCCATCTTTACTTTCAATTATTTGACCCACAAAATTAGATTGAAGACCTTCTTTTTCAGATAGGTTTGTTAAAGTAGTTCCATCATAAATATATACACCTCCATTCGTTGCAAACCACATTTTACCTTTACTGTCTTCTATAATGGAATGAATCATTTTGGTTGTACTAATTCCCACATCGGGATTTATCTTTCCTTCAGGAATTTCAAACGGCGAAAATTTCTCTCCATCAAATGTATAAACACCTTGAGTTGTTCCTACCCAAAGCATTCCTTTTTTATCCATTGTCATGCTCCAAAGACCACCAATTTTCTTGGTTTCATTTTCATAATACATTGTAAAATAGTTACCATCAAATTTTGCAATGCCACGATCATAACCTATCCAGATATTTCCAATTTTATCTTCAATAATGACATGAACTGTTACTTTTTGTCCATTGTAATCTTTTAGTACAAAATAAACAAGTCCATTCTTATCATAACGACTAAGACCAGATTGTGTTCCAAACCAAAAATTTCCTTTGCTGTCTTGAAAAACAGTTCGAATAACACCACTTATTTGGTTTCCTTGGTAATCTTTATCATGTACACTATTTCTATATTCAGGTTGCGTTTCTGCCTTTAGACTAATACTATCTTTATGAATTTTTGAAATTTTAACTGGTATTGATTCTGTAATTTGTCCAACACAAGAATTAAATAAAAATGATAAAATAAGTATTAAATAGTTCGTTTTGATTTTGTTATATTTAATCATAATTGTTGTTTTTTGTTTTTTCCACGTTTCGTCAAAAATGACGCACAACGTCAGTCTGTGAAAAAACCTCCGTTGTATTACCCTCAAATATAACAAAATCCCTATATAAAAAGAAGATTATTCTTATTTTTAAGAATGCAACACATCACCGGAATTTCCCGCCAACAAATGCGTTTTTCAAGTTTAGGAGGATGACTTGATATGAATAATAGAACGGGTAGGGGATGCGTGAGAGGCGCACTCCGTCAGTTGCTGGCGGAGCTGTCTCGATTGTGAGTAAGCCCATTTACCAAAATTTCCACCACTTGTTTTTTCGTTCAATAGATTTGATTTCATACTGTCTGTAACTTCCACCTTGAACATTTCGATTTTCGAGATTAACTATAAATTCAACCCATTCATCACGGTCATTTATAGGGTCAAATGAAAGACCACTCACAATATTTCCTTCAAGTTTTAAATCTTTAATTCCATCCCAAGATATTCTTTCAGTATGCCATTTTTCACCAGTAGGTTCAATAATCGTCAAATCAGTTATATCTTGCAATATAATTTTATTATTCTCGGATTTTATTGCGCTTAAGAATCCAACTCCAAAAACATTTATAGGTATAGTGGATTCAGGGTTTATTAAATAACCTGTACCTCCGGCGATTACCAAAATAAAATTCTCATTATTGAATTCATAAACAGCATTAAAACCTGTCCAACCAAGTTTGAAATTCGCATCCCAGCTTTTACCATCTTTTTTGAAAAACCTCACTGCAAATCCTTCAGAATAAAAAGGTTCATTGTCTTCTGAAATTGGAATATACAATTCTCCATAAACTGGTAAGGATTTTAATATTTCGTATCTTTTTTGCACGATGTTTCTTTTTGGGTTACTCACAACGGCAGTCTGTGAAAAAACCTCCGTTACATTACCCTCAAATATAACAAAATCCCTCTATAAAAGAAGATTATTCTTATTTTTAAGAATGCAACACATCACTGGAATTTCCCGACAATAAATGCGTTTTTCAAGTATAGGAGGATGGCTTGATATAAATAATAGAACGAGTAGGGGATGATTCCAATCTTTTACTTTTTGCCTTGATAAAAAAAGTAACAAAAAAATCAAGCCTGAATATTTTTGTCCTGAAAATCTCGGGCGCATTTATCTCACTAATCCCTTATTGTTATTGGTGTTCGATGAACCTCACTGCGTTTCGGTTTTCCTATCGTGACCCCAGCCGCTCGTGTTTCACACTCGACTCGGGGGTCACTCCCGCCGGCCAACGCTCAAATCCTTGCCCGGATTTTCTAGTCTGGCAACTATAAGGGCGGGGGTAAAACGGAAACTTATACCCGAAAGTGAAGGAAAAACACATTAAAACCAACTGAAAAACTACTTCAAAAAAAAGAGGACTATAGGTCCCCTTGAAATTCTAAAACTCATTCTACGATAACTCCATAGTTGACGGACATCTAATCGGTTCCGTTCAACAGGAGTTTCATTGTTGGCTTTTCAAGCCCAACGAAACTCTAGCTATTGTGCGATCGTTCTTTAATTTTACAAATCAAGTAAACCAAAAACTTCGTGATGAGGAACCTTTAAATCAATAAAAGTGAATTTAGGATTTACTTCTTCTTTTAGTAGATTGTAAATTTTTAAACTTTCACTGTCTGAAGATAGATAATATTCGACTGTTTTTTCACAATCAGCTTGAGAAAATAGTTTGGTGTCGTTTGGAATTATATTTCTTTCATTCAGTTTTAATTTTCCTTTGTTTTTAAAAATGATTCTAGCAAATTCTCCTGTTTTCTTTGAATGGTCTAAATTAAAAGGAATAATTTGTAAATTTCTCAAAGGTAATTCATGAATATCTCCACCGACACAATATTCTGCAATTGATATTGTTGAAATCATCATAGTTATTTCTTCTTTAATGAAATAACGAAAATACGCATCAGCATTTTTAAATAATGGGTCGTTATCGTTTAAAAATCTAATAAAGAAACTTGTGTCTAACAGAACTGATTTATGTATCATAACCTCCTCTAATTTCTTTTAACCAAGTATCAGGATCAATTCCGTCTAACCAAGATTTTTTAGCTTTTTCTCTAAGTCCTTTTAAATATAAGTCATCGTATTTTGGTTGATAGTCAACCAATTCTAAAAACTTTAATGTTGAAGTATCAACTTCTCCAGTAGAGGAATGTTGTTTCCCTAAAGCTCTAATTCCTATAGACTTATAAAGTAAGTTTTCTTCATAATCTTCTAAAAAACTAATAGGGGTTTGAATACGAATAGTACCAAATTCAGAAGTAAGTAAATGGATATTTGCTTTATCTTTTCCGCCAGCATTTGTTATTTTTCCATAGAAATAGAATTCTGCATCAGCCCAAATCGCTTCTGTTCTAATGTAGCGAGTTGTTCTATCAACTTTTATTTCGTTTGTGTTTTCTAAAGAAGTTTTTATACTAAAAGAATAATCTTTTTTTACTGCAATGTTTTGTAAATTTTCAAATGCTTTTGCAGTTGATAAGTCAAGAAAATCAATATCTTGGACATCGTTTACTTGACCAATTATTGCGTTAAAACCAATAACAAATTGTATTGAGGTTTTAAGTATGTGTTTTACAGAACCTTTTTCAATATTATATGTAATCAGCGGTCTTTCTTTTTTGTCTCCAGGATAAAGTAAGTTTTCTGCATTTTCAAGAATAGAGATAATTTCCCGAATATCATAATTATCAGGAGAAAGCTCAATATTACCTTTTGAGCCTGTAATTCTAATTTCTATGTGACCTATCTTTTCCACACCGCAAATTAACAAATTATTTACTTAAAACAGTTGACTTTGGATAAAAAGTTCATTTTTCGCAATTTTGACATAGAATGTAGCACAACTAGTACATAGTAATGACGTGGTCGCTATTATACACCTAATTTTGGGTAGATTGTAGTGATAAACGTCGTACATTATTGTATTTCAAATATATTCAATTTTTCTTACAAATCATCAAATGGGCTTTTTATTTGTTGGTTGCTTTTCGTACTTATATAGATCTACATATCAGTAGTTTTACTGCTAGTAATCATGATTATTGAGTATTAAAAAAGAGACCCAATGGCCTCTTTAAATTCTTCTTTCTCATTTATAATAGACCCCATAAGGGATGACTTGATATAAATAATAGAACGGGTAGGGGATAACAGCTATTTTTACTTTTTTAGCTCACTTAACTTTTATTATAAGTGGTGTTCGCTGACCCAAGCCTGAAAGGCGAACGGATGAAATAATCTTCGATTTGCCTTGATAAAAAAAGTAACAAAAAAATCAAGCCTGAATATTTTTGTCCTGAAAATCTCGGGAATATTTATCTCACTAATCCCTTATTGTTATTGGTGTTAGATTGATTAATTATTTGATTTATCTTCTCGAAAGTTTTCCAACTCTTTGTTTACTTCTTCCAGTAATTGCTTCTCTGTTGGCAGGTATAATTCGTATTGACTAGCCACTATATTTTTTTCGTTTTCCGGCAAGGTGAATTTCACTACTCCGCCGTTTTTGCTAGCACAAAGCAAAATGCCGATAGTTGGATTTTCATATGATAGTTTTTCTACTCTGTCATAATAGTTTACATACATCTGTAATTGTCCGATATCCTGATGTGTGAGTTTGTGCGTTTTTATTTCGATGATTACAAAAGATTGTAGTAGACGGTTGTAAAAAACCAAGTCTACAAAAAATTCATCGCCTTCAATATGGATTTGTTTTTGTCTTGCCACAAATGAAAAGCCGTTCCCTAATTCTAATAAAAAGTCTTGCAGATGGGTTATAATGGCTTGCTCCAAATCTTTTTCATAGTAGGCCGCTTCACGCTTCAGACCTAGAAATTCTAAATACATTGGATCTTTTATAATCTCTCTGGCGTCTGAAGGTACTTTTTCGTTTTTGGCTACTGCCAATACACTTTCTTTATCAGTACTCATTAAAAGGCGCTCGTATAAACTGCTGTTTATTTGGCGTTCGAGTTGTCTTGAAGTCCAATTGTTTTTCACGCTTTCGGCAATATAAAACTCTCTTTTATCTTGATTGTCAATCGCTAAAAGGGATTTGTATTGTGTCCAACTCAATTGTGTCCGCAGTGCGGACACAATTGGAAAGCTGCGGTAAAACTGGCGATATTGATTTAATTGACGATACGAAAAACCACTGCCATATTCAGGTTGTAATTGTTCAGCAAGAAATTTAATTAGGTAGGTTCCGTAATCTGCTCTGTCTTTACCTTGCTGTTCTTCTTCAAAAATACGTTTACCAATATTCCAATACATTAAAGTTCGTTCATTGTCAACGGCTCTAATTGCTTTGTCTTTAGCAGTAGCAATAATTGCTTTTATATCAGGGATTAAGGATTGGTTTTGAAGCATCTTGTAAAAGCGGCAATTAATTATTGGTATAATCTACAAACATAGTAAAAAGCAACTGAAAGTAAACGGGAGGAAGAAAAAATCATGGCAGGAATTGGCAAAAGAAAAATTGCATTTTAATCCAAAAATGTGTTCGCATTGTCAAACCGAGACCATGAAAACCATCGAGAAAATACCACCCAATAAACCGCCTCCAAACCAACTAAAAAAGATTGACAAAAAAGATTTAAGCACTGTATTTTAAAAAATTTCGATATCGGAATGGGGATACCTATGCCCTAAGGTGACTTAAAACACATAAAAAGAATAACTTCTTCCTTTAAAAACAGAAAAAATGACCCAAAAAAACAAATAAGCCCATAAAAAAACTCCGAATTCCGATTCAGAGTTTGATTTGTAAAAAGTAAAATACGAAAGCAATCCCCATAAGTTGAAACGCCCATTAAGCTCCCCAAAGCTAATACTGACGGCTTTCGTTCAACAGCGACTTCTTGCTGGGTCTTGCAGACCGCATGAAGTCTTGCTTATTAGCGGAAGTTTTTATTTTAGATTACTTAACCAAGATATAATTTGCGGATAAAATTGATCTATATTTTGGTATTTTTTGGAGTTGATATATTCTTCTTTGTAAAAACTCCAAAACTCGCCAAAACGGATGAAACCTCGGTATTTCTCCATATCATCAATTATCATTTTTTCTAATAGTAAGTAATCGTATTCTTTATTTTCATAAAAAAAATGAAGAGCAAACGCCCAAGTTAAGTATTCATTTGTTGCATCTTTTAGTTTCGAATAAGATACATTTTTTCCGTTCGATAAAAGCAAATATTTTTCTTTTAGTGATTCGAACTTTTCATTATAATTACTCGAAATCTTATTAATGGGAGCATGGTCAAATTCAGAAATTAAAGTGAATAAAAAGTATGAATCGGGATAATAGAATTCTTTGCTTTCTACATACATGATTCCACCGAAATAAAAACTTTCGATGTAATCATCAATTATGACACTTGGTCCATGTTGCCATCCACTGTAAATCGGAGTGAAAAAGATATTGAACTTGTTAATTTTTTTATTGAAGTTTTTATTAAAAAACGGAATAATTTCATTTCCAAAAGAATAGTTCGTTAGAATAATGGAACTCATTGCATCATAGAATTCTTTATTTTCATCATAAAACTTCAAAAAATTAGTGTCTTTTGCGAATTGAGAAACTAAATTAGCTACAATTTTATTTTCCTCAATAGGTAAGCTAACTATTTTTGATGTATCAAATTTATCATAAAAATAAAAACTTCTTAAGTTATGATGTGCCTTCATATTGACAATCCAATCCTCAAATTTTCCTGGATAAAGTTTACTCAATTCAATTAGATTGATATTGTTTTTATGTTCTGAAAAATAAATGTCTATTTTTTTGAAATAAGGATGATTCTGAAATGCTGTATTAATTAGTGTGTGCTTTGGATTAATTAAATAAAGCATAATCGCGTAACATTCCATTATTTCAGGAACCTTTGCTGATATAGTTTGTGTATTTTCTTTTTGCTTAAATTGATGCAAGTAAGTTTTTATATCACTTAGCAAAGAATTATATTCTTTAGTTTTATTAAGTTTTTTATATAAAATTCCATTTTCATTAGAATAATTATCATACACATAATAACCTTGATTAAAAGCTTGTCTTAGAAGTTGATTCGTTTTTTTTATATTATTAAGGTTTGCATTTATTTCTGCCTTATTTATAATCCAATTATTGTTGCTTGGTTCTAAGTTTATTAAAGTGTCAACAATTTTTTCTGATGTTGTAAAATCTTTGATCTCTAAATGCTTTTGAAGATTGTTATATGTATTTTGAATTGATTGTGAAAAACTTACAAAAGGAAGAAATGATAAAATTATCAGAAATTTATTAAGCATAGTTTTTATAAAATTACAGTTAACTTGTTTATACGTATGACAAAACCATATAAAGCCACCCATTTATGGTAGATAGTATGACAAGCGTCAGTATTTATTCAAAATCAAATATACTGATTTTTTCTTACAAATTGTCAAAGGCGCTCTTTATTTGCTATATGCTTTTCGCACTAATATGGGTGTAGATTTATGTAGTTTTACTGGTTGTAATTGCTGATTATAGACCATAAAAATAAAGCCATAATAGCCTCTCAAAATTCTTCTTACTCATTTACCGTAAACCCCATAAGGGATGGATGTAGAGCGGCGATCTCAAAGATGAATGCAATTCGACGTCATTAGCTTTAAGACAACTGCTAGTAATTCGAGGTCAGGAGACCTCGAATAGCGTAGGAATCGTGGCGACCTTTACAGCGGAATATCCACAAAGACGAAAAGAGTTATTCTTATTAGTAACCTTCTAAGTTCACAGTATGCATTGTTCTTGAAAATACTTTCTTGATATCCAATACTGTTTAGTAGTCATTCGTAGACAAATGAAACCGCAGTCTGTGGAATCTGGTTTTTTGAAAAATGGAAAAAAAATTATTTCCATATTACCTGATATGGGTATCTTTCAAAAGTCGTATTATCTTCATTTAGTGTATATCCTTTTTTAAAATCTGCTTTTGCATCTTCCATTAATTTTAAGGATTCTTCATTTTTACCCAATTTCGAGAGGCAAATTGCTTTATAGTATTTAGCATCTGCTAAGGTTGAATAATTTGCTAAAGCTCTATCAAAAATTATATCTGCCTCCTCATATTTTTGTTGTTCATATTTAGAAATACCGTAATAAAACAATGCAGTTGGATGAACCCAAGCTTCGCCATTTTTTTTTAACATATCACTCACATAAATTTCTAACAGCTTCTCTGCTATTGCAAATTCATTTAATTGTAAATGACTCAAAGCAATATAAAAATCATAAGTATGGTCCATTTCATATTGATTTCCCCATTTTTTCTTACAATCTTCAAAGTCAATTATTGCCTCTTTGTAATTTCTGGCAAAAATACATTTGATAAATGCACGATAGGGTTGGTATCTTTTGGCATCATATTTTACAGCTTTATCAATGAAAGGCATGCCAATTTCACATTTTCTTGATTTAAAATACGGCATTGCTTTTTGTTGCCATAGATAAGCAATAGTACTGTCTTTTTTTAGTCCTAAATCAATATTATCTTGAAATTCTTTTGAAAACAGCATGTGTTTCCAAGCATTCCCAAGGTGTTCTCCAATGATAAGGTCTTGCTTTTTTCTCTTTTCTAAATCAGTTTCATTGGTTTGCCCAACACAATTATAAAATGTAAATAAACATACAATTCTCAGGATATTTCTCATAACACTTTTTGTTTTTCTATTTTAATAATTGGATTTAACGCTAAAAACTTTTAATAATTAAAATTATAGGGGTGTGTACCGAAAATATAAAGAAGAACTGGAATAGCGATACATCGGAAATAACCTTTAACAAAGAATGTAATTTTTAAGCAAAATATGTTAAAATTTCGGAAGTAGTACTAAATATATCCCCCTGCTAGCTCGTGCATCTAGTTGCAAAACTCACAAAATAAGCTCCCGTTTTCTCTCCAAACTTATATTTTCTACCCATCGTCTTTATATATAAATGTAAAAAAAGATTTATTTTACCTGGCAAATTAGGCATTGTTTGTGTAAAAAATCCAGAGCATATAACCGTAACTTCTTTAGGGGCACGAGCAAGATGCTCGCGCTAGAGGGGCAACGAAATTCTAGCTGTTGGCAGACGTTATTTTAAGATTTCCCCAAATTTATAGTTAACGCTGTCGATTATTTTGCCCTCAATATTATGAATGTACATTGAACCGGTTCCCTTCAAAAATGTTCCTTTATTAATTGTATTTCCGTTTCCGTCAAATGAACTTATAATTTCAACAAGTTTTCCATTTTTAAAAGATCGTTCCGTGTATAGTGTTCCATTTTCATGATACCAAACCCATTTTCCAATAAGTTTTCCTTGATTTAAATTTCCTTTACCTTGTAATGTTCCATCATTGTAGTAGAAAATCCATTTACCATTTTGCTTCCCATTCTTGAATCGCCCAACTTGTGATAAACTGCCATTTTCATGATAAATTTTCCACAGACCTGCTTCCTGATTCTTCGCAAACCGACCAATTTGATATAAGTTCCCGTTTTCATAAAAATATTTCCATTTGCCAATTTTCTTTTCATTTTCGACCGCACCGAATTCTCTATTTTGATTGTGAAACGTTTTATTTGATCTGCATGATAGAAATGTAGAAAAGAGCAGGAGAACAATAAAAAGTATTCTAGTGATTTTCATGGTCGTTTTATAATGTTTGCCAACGTCAGTCAATGAAAAGACCTCCTTTGTATTACCATCAAATATAACAAAATAGTTGAGTAAAAAGAAGATTATTCTTATTTTTAAGAAGGCAACACATCACCGGAATTTTCCGCCAACAAATGCTTTTTTTAAAGTTTAGTAGAAATACGTCCTCATTTTCGGCTCCCTTTAGGGAAGGGATAAACCGAAAATTGTAGTCACGACCCACTAGTTCCGGTTCCCTTCAACATAGCTTTACGGTTGGTATTTATTATGTTGTGGTGACCGTGAATTTCATTTCATTGCTCGTGCTGCGCACGCAACGAAAACTTAGCTTTTAGTGCATGGTTTTTGATTTATATCGTTTAAAATATTTTACAATAACATAAATTAACGTAAAGAAAAAGAATAATACTGTATATAAACGAAATACTTTAAGAATCTCCTTTTTAGAATATGCACTAAAATGTTTTTCAACCGAAAGATTGGCTGTGAAAATATTACCAAGTTTGTTTTCTACGGCATATAGGCCACTTTTAGGAGAGCCTAATAAAGCTCCTTTTTTATCTATTATAAAATAGGTCGGAAATGAAGACACTTTAAAGAATTTAAGATTTTCATTATTTATATTATAGAACGTCCAATTATTATTTTTTGCCTCTAAAAAATCCCAAGGTTTCCTTTTTTCGGTTAATAGACTTTGCGTCCACATTGGAGAATCAACACTCATGCTTAATATTACTAAATCGTCATGTTTCTTTAATAGCTGTGGAAAGAATTTCATTTCTTCAAGACAAGGTTTGCAACCTGAAAACCAAAAATCAACAAGTATTAATTTTCCTTTGTAATCATCGATTGTCTTTAGTTGACCAAACTGATTTTTTAAAGCTATTTTAGGGAAATGTGTAATTACTTTTTCCCTATCTCCAACGTTTTTAATATAAAAAGTTATTATAAATATTGCAAGAAAGAAGAGTAAAAGACTTATTGAGTACAATTTTAAAAAAAATATTATTCGATGCTTCATTTTAAATTTTTAGTTAACTTATTTTAGGACGTCGCATTAGGTAAACCTGCTCACAACAGTTAGATGCTCCATTGTTCGTGCTGCGCACGCAACGAAATTCTAGCTATTGGCACCAGTTTTTATTTTTGAAGTTCTACTTTTTCTATTACTGAGAAACCTTTTGTTTTATTAAAATTCATATTGTGTACAAAATTCTGCATGCTGTCAGATGGGTCAATTGTTTCCAAGTTTAAACTCTCGATTGTTTGAGGTGGAAATATCACAGATAAAATTGGTTGCTCCTCTAAATGTCCAGTTTTTGTATTAACAATTTTAGCCATTGCATTAATTCGAGCATAGTCAATTGGTAAATAGGCAAAAACTTCTCTTGCAATTCTCATTGAAGCACTACAAATATGGTCTTGATAGAGCTCATTGTATCGTGTTTTGGGTATATTCTTTTTTGATAATTTTCCCGTTGAAGTTTGTCTTAATTCATAATCGGGAATGACATCTAAACTGTTTACGTGTAAATCAATATCAATGTGATTTTCTTCAAAGTTGAAACTTATTGTAGTTCCTAATTCTCCAATGTCTGAAAATGGGTCGAAATATTGAAGTGCATTTTTATATGATTCAGGGTCTTTTTTCTTGATTCCTGCACTAATTTCTTGAAGTTCATTCCAATTGTTCAACTCGTCCAAATAATTTTTATAGGCAATATCAAATTCTTTTTGGTCTTTTTGTTGAGCCTGTTCAACTTGTTGCGATAATCGATTTATTTTCTTTTGAGTTGAACCAAAAACTTTGTCAAAGAAAGAAGGCTTGAAGCTGGCTAACTTATTTTTTGCGATAACTTCATTTTTTGTTTCAAGGATTGGTTCGTTTGGTTTTTCAGTTTCTTCAATTTGTTTCCAGTCTATTGGGTCTGTACAATTCTTATGAACTGATTGAATTGTTTCTACATAACTCTCCCAGTCAGATACAGCTTGTTGAGCATTCTCTATTTCTTGCAGTTTTTGCTGTTCTTTAAATCTTTTAGCCGCTTCACGAGCTTGTCTTTGCTGCTCTCGTTCCATTCTTCGGACTGCTGCTCCGTATGAACGCATTGCTCCTTTAAATGTAGTCATTGTTCTCTTTTTTCAAATTGGTGCTAACTTGTATATATGCGCTACAAAGTAGCGCATAGCCTCCCAGAAAAGAATGTATACACGCTATTGGGTTGCGTTTTGTTATTCTTTCAAATGTATTAAATTATTCCTACAAATCATTAAACAGGCTTTTTATTCACTACAGGCCTTTCGAACTTACATGGATTTGTATTTCAGTAGTTTTATTGTTAGTAGTACTGATTACACTCCACAAAAAAAGAGGACACTAAATCCTCTTGACATTCTCTCTCAAAACTTTACGATAACTCCATAGTACCTGCCAGTGACCGGTTCCGTTCAACAGGAGTTTCATTGTTGGCTTTTCAAGCCCAACGAAACTCTAGCTGTTAAACAGTTATTTATTCTTTAAATAATTTTCAATCGTTTCTTTTATAAAAGTTAATGGAACTCTTCTGTCATCCATAATTTCTTGAACAATTTCTGGTGACATATTAGAATCAAGCATTTCTATAATCATTTTTTCAGCTTCCGAAGCTCTTGGACGTCTTCTGTTTATATCCAATTCACGGTTATTGAGATTATGTATTTCTCTGTTTTCAACCATTCTCATTCTTCTATCCATTCCTCTAACAGAAGAAAGTAATTCAATCAGTATGTCATTTTCACTTCTTACTTCTTCTACCTCCATTTCGGGGGTTTCTTTAATAATAAGTTTAAAAGTCTCTTCAAATTGAGGCCAGTAAGTATCAAATACTTTTTCTAAAATACTTTCTTTTAAAGATTCTTCTTTTAGAGCAACATTAATAGTTCTAACTAATTCCCAAAGTCCTGTTCTGTTTGGTTTTGTATGGTTAAATTGAGCTAGAGGGTTTTCAACATCTGTCGGTTTTAAATCAATTAATAATGTACAAACCCTATTAGAAGAAATTCCTTTTGCTAGAGCACCGCTTTCAAATAAAATCCATGGTTTAACTTTGTTTTCCTTTGTCAAGCAAACAATTCCAATTCCCGTTCCAGCAAGCTGGTCTGAAATTTCAGTAAACCATAATGCACCTCTATCAATGTCTTTACTTGACATCCATGGCTCTGCAGCTTGAATTACACATTGCAACCAGTCGTCAAGTAATTCTGCTACTTTTCGGCTCCTTTCACCAGACCAACTAATAAATACTTTCATGACTATATTCTTTTTTTATAATTGTTTATAACTAGTGTATAGTAATAACGTGGTCGCTATTATACACCTAATTTTGTTTAGATTGTAGTGATAAACCTCCTACATTATTATATTTCAAATATATTCAATTTTTCTTACAAATTATCAAACGGGCTTTCTATTTGTTGGATACTTTTCGTACTTACATAGGTTGGTATTTCAGTAGTTTGCCGCTAGTAATACCTAATTATAGAGCATAATAAAAGAGGCGCAATGGCCTCTTGAAATTCTTCTTACTCATTTATAATAGACCCCATAAGGGATGGCTTGACATACATATTAGAACGAGTAGGGGATAGCAGCTATTTTTACTTTTTTCCTTGATAAAAAAAGTAACAAAAAAATCAAGCCTCAATATTTTGATCCCGAAAATCTCGGGCGCATTTATCTCACTAATCCCTTATTGTTATTGGTGTTCGATGAACCTCACTGCGTTTCGGTTTCCCTATCGCGACCCCAGCCGCTCGTGTTTCACACTCGACTCGGGGGGTCACTCCCGCCGGCCAACGCTCAAATCCTTGCCCGGATTTTCTGGTCTAAAAATATAAGGGCGGCTTAAAAAACAATTACACCCTCATTTTCGGCTTCCGCCGCGGCGGAAAGGGGTAAACCGAAAATCCCACTCACCATTCACTTCTCACGACTCACAACTTCTGGTTCCGTTCAATAGGAGTTTCATTATTGACTTTTCAAGCCCAACGAACTCTGGCTATTGGCAGTAGTGGTTTTATTTTTCATCTGTTTCATTGTCGAACAGCTCGTGTAATTTTTGTTGCAATATTTTTTTGTCAGGAAGTTGTGTTTTATACTCTGAAACCATTGTTGGAGAGAGGCTTCTGCTTAAAGCATACTCGACAACTTCACTATCTTTGTCCTTACACAATAAAACTCCTATACTCGGATTTTCATTTGGTTTCTTTATGTCTCGGTCTAATGCTTCCAAGTAGAAGTTCAGTTGTCCTAAATGGTCTGGCTTAAACATGTCTGCTTTGAGTTCAAATGCAACTAAGCATTGTAATCCACGGTGATAGAAAAGTAGGTCGATGAAAAAATCGCTGTTACCAACTTGCAACTTGTATTCTTCACCTATGAATAAGAAGTCTTTTCCAAGTTCAAGTATGAAATTCTTCATTTGTCTTACCAGTCCTCGTTGTAAATCATTTTCGCTGTGCGTCTCAGGTAAACCCAAAAACTCAAACACATAACTGTCTTTAAAAGTGTTTGTTAGTTCGTTATTACTTTCTCTCAACGCTGTCGAGAGTTTTGAATTGCCTATAATTGTACGCTCGAAAAGGCTAGCCGAAATTTGTCGGTCGAGTTCTCTGACACTGTAACGTTCTTGTTTGGATAGTTTCAAATAAAATTCTCTTTCTTCAGCAGTTTTGCACCTTGAAAATATTGCCAAATTATGAGACCAACTAATTTCTCTCAACAGCGTTGCGAGTTTTGAAAAGTCCTTATAAGTCTCGTAAAACTGTTTCATTCTCCAAATATTCTTATCGGAGAAGCCTTTTATTTCAGGCTCATTTTGTTGAATGTATTTAGCCAACTCTGTTACCACAGAGCCGCCCCATTGCGACTGTTCAATCTTCTTACTGATATATTCTCCTATGTTCCAATAGAGGTTAATCAGTTCGGCATTTACGGCTCTAATAGCATTCGTCCGAGATTGCTTAATAAGTTGAATGATGTCCGTAAATCGTTTGTCCATTTTTATTTTTATATGCTACAAATTTATGTTTTTTCAGTCTTGTTTGTCTGTTCGAACCGATTTCCAACCATTACCACTAACCTCAGATCATCTAAAAACCTCTAAACGAACTGATTTTTGTTAATTAGAAAGTAAATATAGGCGATTTAAGCTATAATTATCCTCTTTATAAACCACCTCCAGTTCGGTTCAACCCGAGTTTCATTATTCTTGCTGCGCACGCAACGCTAACTATTAACTGCAGGTTTTGTTTTTTAATTTATACTTTCTTTTTAATACTGTTGTGTAATTGTTTACTCTTCAATAATTGTTTTTCTAACTTCATCATGCCTAAATGTAATGTATTGTCGTTTGACATTTAACAAAGTGTCATTATGTTCATCAAGTTTTCCATAGACGAAGAGATATAGCCCTATATTTTGTTCACTCGTTTTATTTTTATGTTCCGTAAATGCCCTTTCAAACAAGTGGTTATATCTGTTTTTGAGTCTTGATAAACTATGTTTAGATATGGAATTCTTATCTATCTTCACAGAATAGTTGGACACATTTTTTTCGTTTTTATCTTTGTAACCTAATAATTTAAAAAAAACGTTTTCTGTATATCGATCAAAAACATTTCTATTCATTTCTGATAACATTATTCTGCCATAAAATATTCGTTCATTTTGCAAGTTTGCTGGATCTGTGAAATCTTTTATATGTTTAAAGAAATAACGGTATTGAATTCTTCCGCTATTTATCTCTATTTCCACATCCCTATTGTGAGGAAACCCTAAATACCAATCTACGATTCTATCGATACCTTGAACTCTATTGCTTTTGTCAAATTTTACGTTTTCGCCATCGAACTCGTAAACTTTAGTAATTCCGTCACCGCGACCAGTTACACCATCATCATTACCATATTTGGCTTGAAATGTTGTCGGTTCCTCAAGTTTATCTTCGTTTAAAATAAAAACCGACGGATAACCAATTTTTTTGATTTCTGTTTTATTCAGTTTTTGATTTTTTCCTTGGTGATAGAGTTTGCTTAATTTGGCATATTCACAGGTTTCAATATGTTCCTGATTTCTGTATTTTTTGAAATGAGGCTTCCTGTGATCTTTTTTCTTTATGCATGCTGGAGCCATTCGAACAGAACATTTTTCGTCGATACAAACAAATATAAGGTCGTTGTAATTTGGATAAAATTTGAGTAGATCGTCTGCTTGGACAATCTCATCAGTTCCACTAATTCTAGCCTTTCTCATAACTTTAAGACTTAAGCATTATTCTAATATTACTAATCGTGATGGTATGTTTGACGTCTTACGAAACGTACAGTTAACGTCAGTCTGTGAAAAAACCTCCGTTGTATTACCCTCAAATATAACAAAATCCCTATATAAAAAGAAGATTATTCTTATTTTTAAGAATGCAACACATCACCGGAATTTCCCGTTATCAAAGGCGACCTTTGTACGGAATATCAACACAAGCAAGATGCGCCAGCCAGGCGAAGTTTATGTAATCAAATATTTCTAATGAATTTACATTGCGGGTAGGATTCACAACCTAAAAATTTTCCAAATTTTCCATTGCGAACTATTAAGTTGTCGCCACATTGAGGACATTGATTTTCTCGAATAGAATTCTCTCGTTTTTGAATTCTTTGTTTAATTGATTTATTATGTTGGCGTTTGTCATATGTATCAATCAAATTTAATGCATTGATTTTTTGGAAGATATTCTCTTTTTCAGTTTCTATGAGGTTTTCACATGAGTATCTTTTAATCGTTGCTATGAGTCGATATGAATTTACTACATCAGTTATTGTATTTACTTTGATTTTTGCTTTTGTGGAAAAAACAATAATAGACTTATATTCTAAATTTGGATATTCAGTAAGACAGTTTTTTAAAGCTCTTATATGACCTAAGTTCTGTCGTATTGGGTTATAAAGTTTTTCTTTACGTTTGTATATAACTTGAGTCCAATATTCCGAGTTTTCACCTCCAAGAATCCAGCCTTTGTAATTTTTTGTTTCAATAACGAATATTCCAAAATCAGAAATTACTACATGGTCAATTTGTGAAGTTATTTCACCTGTTTTTAAAACAATATTATTAATGACTTTATACTTAGATTTATCTAAAAAATATAAGATTGAAGAAATAGTTTTCTCTCCAATAACTCCTTTGATTTTGGTTCTGAATAATCCCCAAATTAGGATTAATGAAAAAATCAATATTAATATCACTAAGTTCATAGACTATCGTTCAGTATTAAAGTTCGCCTAACGTTAGTCTATAAAAAACCTCCGTTGTATACCTTTTTTATTTAACTTCTAGGACATATTGTCGATTACTTTCTTCTTCAAAGTTTTTAAACATTTCTGCTCTAGAATTCATTCTCAAAGTTTCTTTTCCATAAATATTAATTTTAGAAATTTCCGTGAATTTAGGTTTTTTACCTAATCCGCCTTCGAAAGCATATTCTTCTTTAGATTTGAGTAAGAAAGTCGCAATATAATTTGTCGAATCAATTTTTATAAGCTTACCACCATTATTAAAACTAATTATTGTAGATTCTTTTAGGTGGTTATTATATTTATTTACAGAATCTTTATCAAGAATTATTTCTAAAACTAAGTCTGTTTCCGTAGAATTTCTAAGTTTAGTAATATAAACTTTTTCACAAGAAGAAAGTAGTAGTACAAATAAAAAAAATAATGACAATATGATGTGTTTTTTCATTTTTTGTGTTAAAATAGCATACAACATTCTGGCACTACAGCGGGTTTGTGGTTGAATTAAGCCCATTCTTCGGATTTGCCAAATCATCCGAAAAACAAAACCAACTTCCCATTAAGCCTAAAACCCAAATTGCTTGTAGCGTGTGTTATGCGGGGGTTGTTTCTAGCTGATATTTCCAATTATTAATCGATTTTCAGCCTATTTTCGGCAGGCACAAAACCCAATTCTTGCCCAAATCTCAGCTAATTTCATTCCCTTTTTTTCGTTTCAATTGCTATAAACTTCTTCTTAATAAACATAGGGATTAATAAAATCAAAACGATTAGTAAACAAAACAACAACGAAATCAAAATTCTAAATGGATTAAAAATAGGTAACGAAAATAATCCTACCGACAAGATAAAAAATATCCAAGTAAATGTTTTTCTGTTCAATATTGAAGTTAACACGTTTTGAATTAATACGATGATGAAAAAAGCCAGTATAATAAAAGGAAATATAGTTCCTATAACTAGTTTTTGATTTGGCGTTATCGTTAAATAAACTAATGCAAGGAGGAAGGAATAAAATACAGTTTGTATTATACTATTTAAAAATCCAAATGCTAATATCCGTTTCATATTTCAAACACTAAAAAATTATTTTCTGCTAAATCTAAATTGTGTTGTTTTGTCAAAATTCCGATTTTTACATTTCTACTTTTTAGGTTTCAACTTTTCAAGTTTCTGCTGGCAAGTTCTAACTTTCACGCTTCTGCTTTGTATACTTCTTGCGGAACCAAATGTTTATTTTCGGATTGATTATGTCTGCGAATTTCGCACAACTCCCGCATAACGTCCCCGCGCTACAAGTAGTTTGGGACTAAATTAAGACCATTCTTCGGATTTGCCAAATATTCCAAATACAAAACCATCTTTAAATTAAGCCAAATGCCCAAATTGCTTGTAGCGTGTGTGTGTGCCCTGCATGAGCAGGACACACTCTGTAAGCTCGATTAAAAATTGAAAAATACAAATTTCGGATTATAAATCAAACTTGCAGAGTGTTATTTTTCCAGAGGGTGTAAGTCCCTTATGAGCGGATTGAAACCCCGAATCATTAGTACGTCGCAAGGTTGTTAGTTGTGAAACCAGAACTGAAGGAAGCGAAACGACAAAGTCCGGTACTGACGAACAGAAACGGCATAAGAGGCTGTTATACGAGGATAAGCAAGCACACCATTGCAACGTCCGAAGGTTACCAAAATCGTATTTCAGTAGATGCCGCAGAGATTGGACAAAGGAAAAAGTTCTTACCAGGGGAGGTCTTGGCAACCACGAGTTGGTTATGTCAAGAAGTCAGCAGAGGTCATAGTACTTGGGGCAACGAGTTGCGAATAGATACCGCATAGGACTCACAAACAAGGAAGGACCGAACGCAAAATGGTTCTTAATTTTCAACGGAATAACGCAAGTTATAGCCCTGAAAAACAAGAACAGGTTAAACGATTAAAACAACAAAATGATTGAGAGCGTAGTACATCCTTACAATCTGCAAAAAGCAGTAGAGCAAGTGATTTCCAACAAAGGAAGCGCAGGAGTTGATGGTATAAAAACAAGTCAACTTAAAATGCTATTTCCCCAAAGGAAAGACCAATTGCTCGAAGCCGTCAGAGAGGGAAACTACTTGCCACAAGCCATTTTGGGCATTGAGATTCCCAAGGGCAACGGAAAAACACGACTTTTGGGAGTTCCCACCACTACCGATCGAGTGTTCCAACAAGCCGTAGCACAGGTTATAGCGCCACTATTTGAACCCGAATTCAGTACTAACAGTTTTGGATTTAGACCCAGCAAAAACTCCCGACAAGCCGTTGGGCAAGCGAGGGAATACATCCATCAGGGATTGAACCACATTGTGGACATTGACCTGAAAAATTTCTTTGATGAAGTTGACCATTGCTTGCTGTTGAATTTGGTGTACCAAAAAGTGAAATGCAAAACCACGATGCGCCTGATGCGTAAATGGTTGCGAGTACCGATACTGATTAACGGCAAACTACAAAAACGAAGAAAAGGCGTTCCGCAAGGTTCTCCCTTGAGTCCGTTATTGTCTAATATCCTGCTCAATGAGTTGGACAAAGAAATGACAAGACGTAAACTAAAATTTGTACGTTATGCCGATGATTTCAGTATCTACTCTAAATCGCAGAATCAGGCGAAAGCCACGGCAGTTGTCATTGCCAAATTCTTGAAAACGAAGCTCAAACTTACCATCAATGCTGATAAAAGCGGGATTAGACGTCCTGTGAACTTTAGCTTGTTGGGATTTGGGTTTGTACCTACGTATCAAAAAGGGAGCAAAAACCAATACCAGTTGGTAGTAGTAGAAAAGGCTTGGAAGAAACTAAAAGAAAAGCTCAAAAGTATTAGCCGCAAAACTGCACCAGTCAAACTAGAAGACCGTATTATCAAGATAAACGAAATCCAACGAGGATGGTTAAACTATTTTCGAGGAACGAGTATCATGGGGAAATTACGGGATATAGATGGCTGGCTCAGAAACCGACTTCGATACTGCATTTGGCACGATTGGAAGAAACCTGAGAGGAAAAGGAAAAACCTAATTCGATTAGGAATTGATCAAGACCACGCCTATGCATGGAGTCGAACTCGCAAAGGTGGTTGGGCAATTGCTCAGAGTCCAATCTTGGGAACTACCATAACCTTGAAACGCTTAAAACAAAAAGGGTATCAATCATTGACCGATGTTTACATCTCACTTAATCCATCTCTTTGCGAACCGCCGAGTACGTGACCCGTACGCTCGGTGGTGTGAGAGGCGCACTCCGTTCCATTAGGGGCGGAGCCGTCTACTCAATTAGCGATTGTTGTGACACACTAGTTAAGCACTTAAATATATAGAAAAATTAACCTTCTGAAATTTTTTATCGGACAACAATGAATTCAAATTATATTATAGATTCAATTTTAGAATTTAATAGTTTATTTAAACCTGCTTTTTCAAATAAAATTCTTCCAACCTTAATTTCTGACCACCCTTTTTTTAGTTTATATGTAAAAGTAGGTGTATTATTAATTATCTCACAGTCTAAATAATAAGTTGAAATATTAGTACTAGTAAGATTTTTTAGTTCTTGAATGTGTGTAGAAATAAAAAAAAATGAATTAGAATAAAAACTAACACCATTTATTGTGGTGGTGCATATTTCCAAGGCATCTTCAATATTTGTTCCGCTAAAAAGTTCATCAAAAACAACAAAACATCTTTTTCCTTCGACTGCTTTCAAAAGAATATTTTTAAGACTCATGATTTCTGTCATAAAAAGACTGTAACCACTTAAAATATCATCACGCTTACTAATTCCTATTGAAAAATCAGTACAAAATGGAATTTTCGCTGTTGATGCTGGAATTCCAAAACCAAGATTTCCTAAATATACACATAAGCTAACGGATTTCAAGAAAGTTGATTTTCCTGACATGTTTGGTCCATTCAATATAATAACATTAGTGGAAGATGTAAAGCTATATTTAATCGGATTTTTAATTAGCGGATGATAAAAATCATTAAGAGTTATACTGTTTTTTTCAAAAGTAGGGAAAACAAAGTTTTTATCGACAATAGCTCTACTAATAGATAAATAGCTTTCAAACAAAAAAAGATCTTGCCAAAAAGTTTGGATCCTATTTTCTGACTGTTGTTTTAAAATTATAGCTATTATTTCTTTACTATCCTTATTTTTCCACTTCTTCTCTCTAATAATTTTTTCATATTTATTTAACTGGAAAAAAGAAAGAAAAGTTAAAATTCTTTTTAAATCGGTTCTATATGTTTCAGGGAAATCTCTTAAATTAAGTCTTAAAAAGCAAATAGATTCAAGCCTATGAAAAAACAATATTAATTGATGGATTTTATTGTTCAAAAACATCTCGTCTGTACTAGGGCTAAAAAACAAAAGATATTTCCTTTCAACCTGCTCGATTTTAAAATTATTTAGAAAAAAATGAACTTCATTTAAATATAGAACAGTATATGAATATTTTTTAAATAGCTCTATATTAGTAATGAAACTTTTAAGAATATCTTGCCGTTCAATAATTTGACTTTCGCTTATAAGAGATGTTTCTAATAAATTAAGGATTTTATTTCTAGTGAATGAATTTAGAGAATAATCAAAAATAGGTAATACTTCTTTTTTTATATTTAAATCTTGAATATCACTCATAATTAATGTTTTATAATATACTTAAACCCGTTGGGTGCAATTAATTGCGCTCGATTTTCGTCAGTAGCTTAGAAGCAGATTAGGTTTCATTTTTTCTTTCTCATTAACGTAAATTTGTCGATTTCCACGGAGCAATGATCGCTAACTCGTTTATACTCGCTATAAACTAGCGCATATACACCCAAAATTGGGTAGATTGGCGCTATAAAGTAGCACATTTTATCAAATATATAAATAATATTTTTATTACAAATTATTAAAAAGCTTTTATTTTTTCACAGACTTTTCGTATCTACATTGGTGTAAATTTCAGTAGTTTTACTGCTAGTAATCCTAATTATAAAGCATAATAAAAGAGGCGCAATGGCTTCTCAAAATCCTTCTTATTCATTTATCGTAATCCCCATAAGGGATGACTTGACATACATATTAGAACAAGTAGGGGATAGCAGCTATTTTTACTTTTTTTCTTGATAAAAAAAGTAACAAAAAAATCAAGCCTGAATATTTTTGTCCTGAAAATCTTCGGACGGTTTTCCCTATCGCGACCCCAGCCGCTCGTGTTTCACACTCGACTCGGGGGTCACTCCCGCCGGCCAACGCTCAAATCCTTGACCGGATTTTCTGGTCTAAAATATAAGGGCGGCTTAAAAGAAATCACGTCTTAAATTTTCGGCTCCCTTTAGGGAAGGGGTAAACCGAAAATCCCACTCACTTTCCACAGCTTTTGGTTCCTTTCTATACAGCTTACATTGTTAGTGCTGCTGCCTAAGCCTATTACAAGCAAAAAGTTGGTTTCCAACTTTTCCAACAAGCCGCTGGAGCGAAATTTTATACTCGAAAAATAACCAACATATAACCCTCTCAAAAGTTGTGAATAACTTTATGATGCTTTACATAGGAGTAGCTGTTATAGAGCGTTTATTTTCTGCCATTATTTTGGAAGAATAGTTGTTGCTGTTGAAAAATCAAGTTTTTTGAACTTACTTTTTACTAAGTTATCAAATTGTATTTTGTCATCAGTAAAAGAAACAAATCCTTTGTCAAAATGCCAAGTTCCAAGATAGTTTAATGAATTTTTTGTTATTTCAAACGTGAATTGTTCTAATTCATTTTGGTTTATTTGTCCTGATTTGATTTTTTGCTCAAAATTGTCGGTTACGTCAATATTTTTAAAAATTGGTTCGGTAAAAAATTTCCCCCCGTACCATGTACTTTTTGTCCACCAATAATTAAGTATTGCATATTTACCAGGTTTAATAAAATACATGAATGTATTTTCTTTTGCTGATTTATAGGTAGGTTTAACCCTAAATGCCAAAATTTCCTTAGTCTCAATATTTATTAGTCGAATATCTTGTGGAAATCCGCCACTACTAAATCCAAGTCTCTGAATAAAATTTCCATAAATAATTCCTTCTTCAGAAGATATTGTGTCACCGCTATTTGTTTCGTTAAGCGTTTTAAAGTCTTGTCCTTTTGCAAAGATTGTCAAAAAAAGGAAAAATACTGTTGCTAAGTGTTTCATTGTTTGTTTTTGTCTTTTAAATGCTCTATAACGTTCCGGCACTACAGCGGGTTTGGGATTAAACTACGTCTATTATTCGGATTTGCCACCCGAGCGATAGCGAACAGACGAAGCAAAACTTCCAAATACAACCCGAGGCTGAAAGCCGAACCGGCCGGAGGCAAACCAACTTCCCATTAGGCCAATTGCCCAAATCTGTTGTCGTAGCTGTTGTAAAACGTTTATTTGGCAAACCAATTATTAGTAGGAAGTGTAATATTTTTTACAAAGATTAATCCATCAAACATTTCTGAAAACTTTTTTTGATACAAATGTTTTTTACTTGGATTGAAACCTCCGCCACCTGCAAATATTTGTTTAGATTTCTTTTTGAAGAAATTAGAGGAACTACCATCTAAAGCTTTAGACATATCAATAAAGTAAATTTCGTCCTTTGCTTCAATAAGTGTTTCGGCATAAGTTTTGGAATATGGTCTATCTAATTCAACTTTATTCCAACTAGGCTTTTCGCCCTTGTTGGAAAAATAACCAGCTTGTGTACCTGTGCCAAAATCAAACCCAACACTATAGTAATCGTTTTTATAATATTCTTTCAAATGTTTTCCTAAATTATCAACACTGTTTCGTCTCCCAGGATTATCAAATCCTTTATAATCAATATGTGCATTATGAGCCCAAATAAAAGCTTTCCCATTTTTTGATTTATTTTCTATTATCCATTTAGCATTTTCAAACATTTTCAAATCTCTAACTTTACTAGAATAATTTTGTACGTAGTAGGTATATTGTGATAAATAATTCAAGGCTCTGATTGCTGAATTGAACTCATCAATATTCTCGTTTTTGATAGCTTTTCTAAAATCAAGTAAAATACTCTCAATTTCATTTAGCTTTGGAGTTTGAATTTCTGCCCAATCTGTTGACACACCGTATTCCACTTTTTTTTCTACACAATTGTCAACTACTAAAAGAAGTTCTTCGCTTACAGGAATATTATATTTTTTTACTAAACTTCGTATTTCCTGATTGATTTTTTTTACGTTTTGAATGTCCATACCATAAAAGCGAATTTGCTCGTCCTTAGTTTTATTAAGGTTATAATTTCTCATCCATTCCAAAAGATTGACCACTTCTTTGCAATACCAAAATCCGATGCTAAAATTGTTAGCAATAGTTTCTGCATTTCCTTTCCCACCACTAATCCATTCGTTTATTCCAGCTTCAGAAGTGTATGAATCCTCCATAATAAACACTTTGATATTTTGGGTTTCAACCAAATATTTGAAGAATTTAGCCTTTATATCGAAAAATTCTTTCCCTTGATGAGTAGTTTCTCCGAATCCGAAAATTTTTGCATCAGCAAACTTTTGAGGGATGTTATTATTGAATATTGTAAGGTTCGTATCTGGATTTGCATCTTCAATTTTAATTGCATTTTCATTAATCCAACTTACAGCTTTATCATCTTGAGCGTATGTTTGAAATAATATAAAATATGTAATAGCTGAAATAAATATTCTCATATGCGTATTCTTTGTTTTAAATGTTTGCTAACGTCAACCTCTGAAAAACCTCCGTTTCATTACCCTCAAATATAATAAAATACTAATTTAAAAAGAAGATTATTCTTATTTTTAAGAAGGCAACACATCACCGGAATTTCTCTTGATAAAATAGGCTTTTCAAGTTTAGAAGGCATACGTTTCCATTTTCGGCTCCCTTTAGGGAAGGGGTAAACCGAAAATCCCACTCACTTTTCACAACTTACTTTTCACCATTCACAACCTCCGGTTCCGTTCAACACAGGCTTCATCGCTGGCTTTTCAAGCCCAACGAACCCTTAGCTGTTAACAAACGTTTTTTTTAACGTATTGCATCTTTTATTATATCAATCAATTCTTTTTTAATTTGAGGATTTCCATTTTTTAAATCTCCAACTAGTTGTTCTAGGTAGGTTGGACTTGTCTTTTGGTAAGCTTTAGCTCTTTGCTCCACTGTACTTAATCGAAATAATTCACAAAAAGTTATAGTTTCACTTCCTTTTGATGTTTTTGCTACGAATACACAATCATTGAAAATATCAATATGATTTGAATAGTCGTCATAATGAGCGTGAATTATCTTAAAATTTGTGCCGTTCAAAGGATAATTTACAATACTACTGTTTAAAACTGGTTTAGTACTTTTCTTAGTGTTGCAAGCAGGACAACTTAATGCCAAGTTTATAGCTTTAAAAGTAAAAATTTCATATTCTGACTTTGGAACGATATGTTCTATGTCTACTTGTTTAATGTCAAAACCAAGTTGATATTTACAATAGCAACACCTATTATTTTGCTGTGTTCTCAAATGAGAAATAATATTAACTTTTATTGGATCAAATACTGGTTTTGTCCAATCAGAATGACTACTAAAATATTGAGCAATTATTGATGTCTCTAATATTGTGAAATTATATGGGATTAAAATTCTATTACTCATTAGAATTTGCTTGAAATATAGCTTTAATAACGGATTTCATAGGGTCTTTATCCAAAATAGAAGGATAAAATTCTCGTAATTTATTTTGAATTCTAAGCAATTCATGATCTGATCTATCATTGTTTGCTAATAAAACAAGTGCTTTGGAAACATTTTCATAAAGATCAAAATTACGAGTGGATTGCATTTCAAAGACATTTAATAAAATATCTTCTGCAGACCATCCATAGGTTGATTTATCGATTGTTTTAGAATAAATTATACCTTTTCTATTTCTTAAAGATATGACTGATGAGTTATTTGGTTTTAAATCGGATGCTAAAAAAGGTGAATGTGAAGCTATTATTACATGACAACCAGCAACATTTTCTAAGATTTTATTAAGCAAATCTATATATTTTGTTTGCCATTGAGGATGTAAACTTATTTCAGGTTCATCAATTAAAATTAAACTATCATCTTTTAATAATGGGATAAGTGATAACAATGTGGATAATATATTAGCTTCACCTGAACTAGCTTCTCTAAAATTAAAGGGCATCCCACCTTTTTTAAATACTTGAATTTCGAATGTTCGTATTAATCCAATTTTCCTTAAAATACTTATTATTTCATACTCATAAACATTTTCGCTATATAGTGAATTATCTATTCGTATTCTACCGATATTTTTTTCTGAAAAATTGATTGTCAACTCATGTACTCTAGTTTCATTGTGCAATTTATCTTTGATGAAATCACAGATTTCGATTGCTCTTTGTTTAATAACATTTAAAAGGGTCTCACTCATGTAAGAAAAGCGATTAGAATTGGATTTCTCTACATAACTTACTAACGAGTTTGGAGTTACATCATTAATTGTTTCAAAAAATGAACGTAAAAATTTGTAATTCAACTTAATTATTGGCTCATATTCTAAATAGTCAAAAATGTGTCTATAATTTCTTGAAACATCAAGTTGAGAATAGCTTTCAAATACTATTTCAAGAGCTCGATTCATTAATGCTCGATTTGAAAAGCTATTAACACTATTTCTTGTGCCTAAATAATTGTATTTAAAATCTTTGTAATATATTTCGTGTGATAAGTGTAAGGATGGTCTAAAACTTTGGTCAACTGGGAATTTGTCAGATATACTATTTGTTATAGCAATTATTTTAGATGGAATTTTATTGAATTCAAAATGAGAATCTTTAAATAAATAATGTTGGTTTGTATTTGTATTCCAACTATTAAAAAATCTTGCTATTTCACTTAAAATTCTACTTTTTCCAGTTCCATTATTACCAATTATTAAAGAGAAATAGTTGTCATTAGATTCGCTAGATTCAAAGTCATTAATTAATCCAATTCTTTCAGTACTAATTAATTTGTTGTCTATTTCTAAACTATAAAGTCTAAATCCATTCATGTTTTTTTACTCAAGATGTTCGTTTAAAATGTTGCCTAACGTCAGTCTGTGAAAAAATTTCCGTTTATTTCTTTCAAATATAACACTTAATATAAAATAAAAGAAAGAAAAGTTGTATATTTAAGAATGTAACAGCTCACCGGAATTTCCCGGCAGCAAATGCGCTTTTCAAGTTTAGAAGACACACGCCCTCATTTTCGGCTCCCTTTAGGGAAGGGATAAACCGAAATTTGCATTCACTTTTAACTACCTGCAGTTCCGTTCATAAGCGACTTCTTGCTGGGTCTTGCAGACCGCATGAAGTCTTGCTTATTAGCGGGTGTTTTTTTATCTAATCTTATTCACAAATTTTATTAAATTCTTTTCTGGATCGATTTCCACTTGATAGAAGTGTCTTGCATCAATATCCGCTCCATTTCGAGTTCTTTTATCTATTGTGATTTTTAAATCATCAATTCGATAGCCAGCGAAATGCCCATAAGTTGGGAAAGGCAATTCATGTTCAACCTCAATTTTGTCCCCTATTTTAGGAGTGAATATTTTCTTCAAACTTAATGGTAAAAGTATTGGTCTTATATCATCAATATCCTCAAATTGAGGGTTTGATTTTAATATAAGATTTTGGTATTTAATTCGCGCTTCAAGTGTCGCATAACCAACCAATTCATAATTTCCTCTGTGAATTAAATTAGAATGTATTTCTATTTCCTTTTCGGATGATTTTATCGATTTAATAATTTCTTTTTTCTCATCTTGGTTAATGATTTTTGCTGAATTTTTAATGGCTCTTACCAAGTTCAAGAAAAAAATATCAAAACCATTTGAAATAAATTTAACTCTATTGTTATCAGTTGGAAGAACAACTTCATTTGATAAATCTGCATATAGCAAGTCTGATAATTCATCTGGAATTTTGCATTCTCTATATTTGATAGGAATAATCTTTTGTATTAATCCAGTTCGCTGATTTTCGAGTGCTTTTTTTAACTCAAAATTTACCCAGTCAGATTCAATCGATGCAGGAGATAGGATTATCACTAGGTGAGAAGTTTCTTCTAGGGCATTTTCTAGTTTGTTTACTAAACTATCGCCAAAATCAAGTTGGTCTTCATCGATCCACGTCTCAATTGTGTTTTCTAGTAAACAATCCTTTAAATGTCTAACAAATTTTTTGTCTTTGCTACTATGAGATATAAATATTTTCATTTAAGTTTAGTTTTGGTCGCGAATTTTAAAATTACTGCTAACTTGCCTATAACATCAAATATATACATCTTTTTGGATGTTTTCTACTATTCATTCAGTTTTTTCTTGTTATTTTCATCAACTAAACGATCCAATGGACTTAAGATTTTATCAGTGGCTATTTTTGAAATATGGGTATAGATGGTGGTGGTTTTGATACTGACATGCCCTAGGAATTTTTGAATGTATCTAATATCTGTTCCATTTTCTAATAAATGAGTTGCAAAACTATGACGTAAGGTATGTACTGTATCGCTTTTAGATAATCCAGATTTTTTTAACGCTTGTCGCATAACGGATTGAGCGCTACCAACACTGTAAGGCTCCCCTGCAAATTGCCCTTCAAATACATGTATGGGTTTGTATTTCAATGCTGTACTGCTAGAAATCCTGATTATAGGCCATAAAAAAAGAGACGCAATGGCCTCATAAAATTCTTCTTATTCATTTATCGTAAACCCCATAAGGGATGGCTTGACGTACATATTAGAACGAGTAGGGGATAGCAGCTATTTTTACTTTTTTCCTTGATAAAAAAAGTAACAAAAAAATCAAGCCTCAATATTTTGATCCCGAAAATCTCGGGCGCATTTCCCTATCGCGACCCCAGCCGCTCGTGTTTCACACTCGACTCGGGGGGTCACTCCCGCCGGCCAACGCTCAAATCCTTGCCCGGATTTTCTGGTCTAAAAATATAAGGGCGGGGGTAAAACGGAAATGAGGGAAAACACATTAAAACCAAGCTCAAACTACTCCAAAAAAAAGAGGACACTAAATCCTCTTCAAAATCCCTCTAAAAATTTTACGATAACTCCATAGTACCTACCAGTGACCGGTTCCGTTCAACACAGCCTTCATTGTTCGTGCTACGCACGCAACGAAAACTTAGCTGTTAGGGGCAGTACTTCGTGTTATAATTGCAATGCTTTGAAAAGTCCTCTGTGAATTACAATGTTCTCAGTTCTGTTAAATGTCATATTTGTGTGCATATACTTAAAATAAAAAATTTCTTTTTTATGCTTATTTTGGTTTCCAATGACGCTGAAATTATATAATGTGTCAAGAACATAATCTATGTTTTTTTCCTTAATTGTCCCTGCTTTTAGATACTTATTATACTCATTTGTAAATTCTTGTAGTGTAAAGTTCCACTTTCTAATGTTTGCAAATATTTGAATATATTCTTCAATTTCAGGAAGTACAGGAAAAACTTCATCAACAATTTCATCACGTAAATAATTTGAAAAAGCACGGTCTACAAATTTTATGTTACCTTCTCTAATAAAATTGAATCTTTTGTTGTTTGTTTCTTCAGAACAACCTTGTATGTATTGAATAAAATCTCTTGGTCTTAATTGAGTGCTTCTTGCTATAAATTCAAAGGAATGTATTTTTTTCTCTTGTTTGTTTCCAAAACCAATAGTTTCACGATGAAAAATTTTGTCCCAAGCCGATTGAAAGGGGAGTGGAAGTATATTTTCATTAAAATCTTTTGAAATTCTAAAAGCTAATAGGTCTTTAAGTTTCTTTTCGTTCCATTCAACATCAATTTTATAGTCACGCCATTTGTTTTTATCAGAGTCTTTAATTAAAGAATAAATATCATCTCTTAAAAAAACAACAGGCTTTACTTTTTTGTGAGTATCTAAAAATGTTGATTTAATATCTTGAACTGCCTTGAATAAACTAGTTAATAAAAAAACATACTGTTGAGAATCTGGTTCATTCGAAATTTGACGATAATCCTCATCAAGTTCATCAAAAACAATGTAATACTCAGAATCATCACAATAGTTTAAGATTATATCTTCAAGAATATTTACTTTGTCTATCCAGGGTATTGGATTAGCATTATTTTCTTTAGATAATTTTAATGAGCCTCCATTTCCAAGAACTGTAGCACCAAATTCAGCACTTGTCCAATTACTAATAGTCCTAGCTAATGATTTTACGTCATTTTTCGGGTATAATTTAGATAGTTCGGTTCTTATTTGTTGATCAATGTTTTCATTTGCTGTCATCAGCCTACAAACATTTGAATAAATCAAGTACTTCCAAAGCGTTATATATTGATTTGGAGCTGTGTACTTTTGATTGTCAAGTCCATATAACTCATTAAAAGGGAAGTTTTTGAAACTTAATTTTGTTGAAAAAACATTATGTTCTTTTCGTTTTATCAAGTATTCACAAATAGCTGATTTTCCCGATCCCTTTCTTCCTATTATGTAGCATTTGTCTTTTTTTATGATGTTGTCAACTTCGCTTGAATAATAGAAATACTTATTATTGTCTTCAAGCTTTGCTTCTAGTTTCCAATTGTTAGCTATTTTCTCTAAAGTTTCATTCATATAATATTGTTATGTTAGTTGAGTTTTTTTAGCATTGTGCCTAACTTGTATATACTCGCTACCTTATAGCGGCTATACACCCAAAATAGAGTAGATAATCACTATTGAATAGCGCATTATTGCCAAATATATAAATAATATTTTTATTACAAATTATCGGAGAACTTTTTATTTGTTGCAGACTTTTCGTAGTTATGTGAGTTTGTATTTCAGTAGTCTTACCGCTAGTAAAACCTGATTATAGAGCATAAAAAAAGATGCCTAGGCATCTTTAAATTTTGTCAATAAAGTAAAGTTGTTTTTTATTGTCTTTTTGAGAAAATCATAGTAATCAATTTTATCTTGATTGAGCCTATCTTCCAATTTAAATGACTCACTAACTATATCTAGTAGTTCCGATTCGGTTTTTAAAATAAATAGTTTGTCGAAATTTTCATTTAACTCCTCAGAAATTGTATAAATTTTGTCCCAGCCACTAAAATTCTCAAAACGTTCTACTCTTCCAATCATAGTGGAGGAATATCCAATTAACAAACCTAAATCATCTTGAGAAATGCCTCTTTTTAACCTAGCATACCTAAATATACACCCTATCTGGATATTAATAAGTTGAAGTCTTAATTTATTAATTTCTAACATTTAGTAAAATTTGAGAAAATAATTTAAATTATTCGATACAAATTTGTATTGAATAAAATATTTTCTATCTTTGTTTAACAATTACATGTAAAAATGTAATTTTGCGACTCTTCATATAAAAAATTGAAGCATTCGCTTTGAATCTCGTATCAGAAAACTGGTAATTTAAAGGAACGAGAAGATAAGTAAGATGCTCACGTCCCATGGCGTGGGCTCACTTATTGTTCCCCGGTATACCAGTACCTCTGATACGATAAGCTGAGTTCCATGCCATTTTTTTTTGGCCAATAGTTAGGCATCACTCAACTTCATTCTTAGCACCGCTTCTTCATTTTCATAGTCTCGCAGCAGTTTAACCCGCTAAAACCCGTATGCCTATGACCAAAATACAATTACACACCTAAAACAGCCAACGCCTAGCGTTAAGCGTGGTTTATATAACTAAACCACAAGATCCCAGTCTGGAAAATACCCTTTTCTAAACTGGTCTGCAATACCTATGCCAACTTTAAACGATTAACTACTCACTATTAACCATTAACTATAAAAGCCCATGAATAAAATAACAAAGCCCCCCTAAAAAAAACAACGCCTTGCTTTAAACGTGGTTACTGTCACTAAACCACATAATCCCAGTCAGGAAAATACACTTTTTGAACCGGTCAGGAATCCCTATGCCAAATTTGAACCGAGAACCGCCTTCTCGATATAATTTTATAAAAAGGCTATCGCTATTTTATAAAATCACTCGAAGTGACGGAGCTCAACGGAAATCAACCGATCCCGATAGCTATCGGGACTGATAACCGACAACCAACAACCGATAACTGATAACCGCCTTCTCGATACTATTTTATAAAAAGGCTATCGCTATTTTATAAAATCACTCGAAGTGACGGAAATCAACCGAAAACCGACAACTGATAACCGATAACAGCTAACTAAAAAACTCCTGCACCGCACGATCCTTTGAGCACATGATCTCATTAATTTAATTTGAATTTATTAATGGTGCAGGATGTTTTAGCTAACCACAAAACGAACTCAAAACCCAAAAACGAAAACTGATAACAGAAAACGGACAACCGAGAACCGACAACCGAAAACCTACTAAATAACATGAAATATTACAAACAAATACAAGCCGCATTAATACTAGCTTTTATAACATTGATATGCCTTTGGATTTATGGTTGAACAATATAGAGGCAAGAACTAGGATCCTTAAACCGCCCTTCTATTTTTATCCCAGAAAATCGAAGAATGGATTTAAGCCTTGGCCGAAGGGAGTGACCCCCGAGTCGAGTGCATAGCACGAGCGGCTGGGGTCGCGATAGCAAAAGCCGTTCGAAGATTTTCAGGATAAAAATAGTCAGGCTAGCATTTTTTGGTTCTTTTTTGGGCGATAGGGCCAAGCGTTAAAAAACAGTCCGGTGGACTGTTTTAGCGAAGGAGCCAGACTGCCGCGCGGGCAAAAGAACAAATAACAATTTTTAACTAAAATATACTTCTATGATAGAATAAAAACTTTAAACAACAAAAGCCTCCTGTCCAGTGTTAGCGCATAAGTACAGAAGGCTATGGAAGAACAAAACTAACGTTTCATTAAACTAAACCAATATTATGCAAAATTATTCATTCCACAACACAGCTTCCGCTTTATGTTACCTGATCCTTATCGGGTTCCTACTAAGCAGCAGTCCAGCCCGAGCCAATAAGCTACTGAGGCCACAGCTGTCTGAACGACAGCAAAACCAAATAAGCGGTACCATAACAGATGGTAAAAACCCCTTGCCCGGCGTGACCATCGCCATAAAAAACCGCGTCAATTTTGCCGTCCTGTCCGATTTTGATGGGAAATTCATCCTCGAAGCAAAAGCCAATGACACCTTAGTCGTAAGCTATATCGGTTATAAAACAGCCATAATCCCCATAAACTACCGCAAAAACATCCACATCCAATTGCAGGAAGACATCACCTCCTTGCAGGAAGTCCGCATCAATGCCGGCTACTATTCCGTCAAAGAAAAGGAACGTACCGGAAGTATTGCCCGAATCACGGCCAAAGACATCGAGACCCAACCGGTAACTAATGTGCTGGCAGCTATGCAGGGGAGGATGGCAGGGGTGAGTATTAGCCAAACTACAGGAGCGCCGGGTGGAGGATTTAATGTCCAAATCAGGGGTATCAACAGTCTGCGGGCAGAAGGGAATTCTCCTTTATATATCGTTGATGGTGTACCATACAATTCTCAATCATTAGGCGACAGCCAAACTTCTGGAGCTATATTGGCAGGCACTTTCAGTCCGTTAAACAGCATCAATCCTTCTGATATCGCCAGTATCGAAGTGCTAAAGGATGCCGATGCTACTGCTATTTACGGTTCTAGGGGAGCCAATGGCGTAATATTGATTACCACAAAAAGAGGAATCGGAGGTCAAACAAAGTTAAGCATTCATAGCTATAGCAGTATCGGAAAAGTAACAGCTGGCATGAAAATGATGAATACTGGAGAATATCTTAAAATGCGTAAGGAGGCCTTTGCCAATGATGGTATTACTTCATACCCTGCCAATGCCTATGACATAAATGGAACTTGGGATAAAACCCGTTATACAGACTGGAGAAAGGAACTTATAGGAAATACTGCTTTCTTTAACAATTTGCAGGCAACCTTATCTGGAGGGAGTACTTCAACACAATATTTGATTAGCGGAACATACCATAAGGAGACGACTGTTTTTCCAGGGGATGACCATTACAACAAGGCAATGGTGCACAGTAATTTGACGCACCGTTCCGATGATGAAAAATTCAATGTTAATCTTTCAGTCAGCTATTCAAACAACAAAAATACCATTAAGGCAAGCGACCTTACATCGCAGGTTTACAAATTAGCACCCAATGCTCCTTCGTTATATAAAGATGATGGTAGTCTTAATTGGGAAAATGGCACTTTCCAGAATCCATTAGCCAATTCCTTAAGCCAATACGAGAACAATACCGCTAGCCTCATTGCAAATTCAGTGATAGCATATAAGCTGTTGCCAAGTTTAGAATTCAAAACCAGTCTGGGTTATAATGACAGCCAATTAAAGGAAACCAGAACAACGCCTTCTACGATATATAATCCTATTTATGGAGTTACAAGCGCCAGTGCAACACTCTTGCTCAACAATGGGACACGCAGTTCATGGATTATAGAGCCACAAATTAACTGGACAAACCAATGGTCGGAAAATACATTAAGTATACTATTGGGAAGTACTTTTCAATCAGAAAAAAGTGATCGCTATTCTATCTTAGGAACTGGCTTTGCCAGTAACAGCCTAATCAATAGTCTTGGAGCCGCCACAACGCTAAGAGTTACCAATAATCAAATTTCAGAATACAGATATCAGGCATTTTTTGGAAGGATAAATTATAGTCTAAAGGACAAATACATCATAAACCTGACCGGGAGACGTGATGGTTCCAGCCGTTTTGGTTTAGGAAATCGCTTCGCAGGTTTTGGAGCTGTTGGTGCAGCCTGGTTGTTTTCAAATGAAGATTTTGTTGTTAGACATACTCCTTGGTTGAATTTTGGAAAACTAAGGGGGAGTTACGGAACTACCGGTAGTGATCAGATAGGCGATTATCAGTTTCTGGATACTTATTCGATAAGTAACAACAGCTATAATGGCGTCACTGGATTGCAACCAACACGGCTATTCAATCCCCATTTTGGATGGGAAACCAATAAGAAATTAGAGTTAGCTCTTGAATTGGGACTTCTAAAAGATAGGATATTTTTAACAGCCGCCTGGTACCGTAATCGTTCCTCTAATCAGTTGGTTGGAATTCCATTACCAGCAACAACAGGATTTTCTTTAATGCAGGCCAATCTGGATGCGACCATACAAAACACAGGAATCGAGGGAGATCTTCGGACAGTTAACTTCAAGAATAAAAATTCCTCTTGGTTAACTACTTTCAACCTGAGCATCCCAAAAAACAAACTTCTGGAATTTAAAGGTCTGGAAAAGTCAACTTATGCCAATACCTATGTAATTGGTGAATCGGTTAACATTTTGAAAGGCTTTCATTATTTAGGTATCGACCCTTCTAGCGGTATCTATACATTTAAAGATTATGACAATGATGGACAAATTAGTGCTCCTTCAGACCGCCAATTCATCAATGATGTATCTCAAAAATGGTTCGGTGGCATTGGAAACCTTATCAATTATAAAAGTTGGGAAATGGATTTTCTTTTCCAATTCGTAAAACAGGAGGGGCGAAATTACAAATATGCCATGGGCTTCGCAGGCGTGATGTCAAACATGCCTCTGTATGCCCTTAATCATTGGCCGGCTAACGGTAACAATTCGGAAATACAACTTTATGGTACGGGAGCTAATTCAGCAGCTGTTGATGCCTATTATAGATATATCAGCAGCAATGCCGCTTTTAGTGATGCCTCTTTTGCTCGCTTAAAAAGCATTAGCATCGCCTATAAGATACCTTCAAAACAGATAAAATCTTTTTCAGGAAAAATATACCTACAAGGACAAAATCTGTTGACTATTACCAATTACAAGGGGGCAGATCCGGAAAACCAATCTACTTCATTCCTACCACCGCTCCGACAATATACTATGGGAGTACAACTTGATTTTTAATAAAAACAACCTCATATGAAACCGTCATTATCAAAAAGTTTGCGCAAGCAGTTGAATCAGCATCAAACACCAATTAAAAAAAATAGTGCGAGATCAATACCGATAAGTAAAAAGGCGACCCGAGCTGGCGAACTGACGAAAGATATCATATAGAGCATCTAACAAATAAATTTAAGATTTATGAAAAAGACACAAAATTTAAAGTTTTTATGGATGATAATCATCGGAATAACAGGCTGTGCTTGTGATGATTTTACAGAAGTAAACCTGCCTCAAACACAATTAACCGGAGAAGCGGTTTATCAGGATGAAGTGACAGCAACTGCAGCATTAATGAACATTTATGCCAAAATACGTGAAAACGGATTAATTTCAGGAAATGCGGATGGGCTCAGCCAGCTAATGGGATTGTATTCTGATGAACTTGTTTATTATGGAGCTGCAACTTCTCCGATGGATGGTTTTTTCAATCATACATTGATGCCGTCTAATGACTATATAGCATCCCTTTGGAGAAACGGTTATTCCCAGATTTATGCGACCAATGCTCTTTTGGAAGGACTGTCAAACTCTTCTGGCATTAATAGTATAATAAGGGATAGATTAAGAGGTGAGGCATTATTTATAAGAGCTTTGTTGCATTTCTACCTGACTAATCTATATGGTGACATCCCTTATATTACGACTACTGATTACCTGATTAATTCTCAGGCTTTTCGAATGCCTTCTAAAATCTTGTACGATAAGATTAGGAACGATCTGAAGGAAGCGAAGGAACTTCTTCCTAATCAGTATCTGGGAGCCAATAGGGTTAGAGTCAACAAGGCAACAACACAGGCTCTACTGGCAAGAGTATATTTATATCAGCGGCAATGGGAGATGGCTGAATGGGAAGCAACAGCTGTTTTAAACAATACCGCATTGTATAGCATGGAACGAGATCTTAATATGGTCTTCTTAAAAAATAGTTCCTCTACAATATGGCAGCTGCATTCCGGTATAGCTGGGGCAAATACTATTGAGGCTCGTTATTTTATTTTTACAAGTGGTCCGCCAGCAGTTGTTGCCGTTAGTAAAAATCTGATAAATGCTTTTGAAAATAACGATCTTCGTAAGCAACATTGGCTCAAAAGTGTAACTACTGGCAATAATACATGGCACCATCCCTACAAGTACAAGCAGAATATAAATACTGGCGTTGCACAGGAATACTCCATTATATTCAGGCTGGAAGAGCAGTATCTCATTCGTGCTGAAGCGAGAGCTCATCAAAACAATCTCATCGATGCGCAAAAAGACCTTAACAAAGTGAGGAATCGTGCAGGATTAATCGATAATTCAGCGACCACCCAGCAAGATTTGTTACAGGATATTCTTCAAGAAAGAAGCTTAGAGTTTTTTACCGAAATGGGGCATCGTTGGTTTGATCTTGAAAGAACCAAGCAGGCAGCTAAGGTATTGGCTCCAATAAAACCAGCATGGCAAAATTCAGATAGCTTACTTCCATTACCAGAATCAGAACTGCTGTTAAATACCAATTTGCAACCACAAAATCAGGGATATTAAAATGAGGACAAGTCTATTAAAAATAATACTGGCATCTACTATTATCCTATTTTCATTCCAATTGATGTCTAGCCAGAACATAGTCAAATCAAAATTGACTTCCCAAGACTATGGCAAATGGAGTACAATAACGCAAGAAAATATAGCGCCGAATGGAAAATGGATTTCCTACAAGCTAGTATACGATTTGAAAAAAGACAGCATGTTTGTAAAGAATACAAGCACAATGAAACAATATTGCTTTCCTCAAGCTAATAGTATTGTTTTCAGCGAAAATAATCAATGGTTTATCGTGAATCAAAAGAAAACAGTACTGCTTCAAAACACAAGCACAGATGAACATAAACGAATTGATTCTGTCATAAAAGCTGATTTCATTGTAGATGGAAAATTTCTTGTCTTATTGTTAGATAGTATACAAACACAAGATTTACTTATTCTGGATTTGAAAAATAAAACAGATTACAAAATCCGAAACATAAAAGAAGCGGTAATAAGTCCCGATAAAAAAAACATTGTATACATAACCCATAACAACGCAATACATCTATTCGTCACCAGCAAAGAAAATACTGGTAGAACACTTTTGGAACCGGCTTCTGCAACAAGAAAGAATATCATTTGGAATGATGAAGGTACAGCAATAACTTTGCTTGAAGAGGATCCACTCAATACTGACTATAAAATTTACTTTATAAAGGGAATTCTAGGAAAGGAAGAAATTCATTGTCTGAATCCAATCAACCGGCAGACAAGCACGGGAAGGCAAAAAGTATTGTACAATCCATCTTTTACACCATTGCTAATCGCCCCGGATGATAAAAGAATATTCTTTTATACTGCATCCGATGAAGAAAGTAGGGAACCCAAGCAGGGAGTAGAAGTATGGAACACTGCTAATAAATTAGAGTACCAAAGGGAATTAGTGGAAGGAAAATCCAATAGCAGGCCTAAATTGACCGTCTGGTGGCCTGATTCAGGAAAGACAGCTCAAGTTAATACCAATGAATTCCCTTCTGTCTATCTAACTGCAGATAGAAATAAAGCTATTATTTTCAATCCAAATCAATATGAACCTCAAAATGAAATAGCCGGTCCTGCTGATTTATGGATTACTAATTTAAATTCAGGAAAAAGAAATTTGATTTTAGAAAAACAGTCTCGAAAATTGGAACGACTAGGAATGGCTCCTAACAGCAGATATTTAAACTATTATAGGGATAAAAATTGGTGGATATACGATATGGAGCTTGATAAGCATACTTTGGTAACGGATAAACTCACTGATATAGAGAATACAAATCATTATCCTGGTGAGGATCCGCCCTCATATGGATTTGCAGGTTGGTCACAAGACAGCCAATTCCTGATACTTTATACTCAATATGATATATGGCTGATCACGCCCGATGGTAAAAGACAACAAAGGCTGACCAATGCTAGTGCTGATAAAATACGTTTCAGAGTGTGCACAAATATTGATCGGAACCAGCAGACTTTTAAATCCTATGATTTAATAGGTACAAACTTTGATTTGAAAAATGGTCTAATACTGGAAGCCTTTAATACTGCAAATAAAGCCAGTGGTTATTACAGATGGACAATCAAGGACAAGCTTTCTAAGATGATCTTTAAACATGCTAAACTGAATCGGATCAAAAAAGCATCGCAAAAAGACCAATATATCCTTGTTGAAGAGAAAGCAGACGTACCACCACAAATTATATATTTAGACCATACCCCAGTGCAAAAGATAGTGGCAAAAACCAATAGTCATCAGGATAAATTTGAATGGACAAAAGCTGAATTAATTGCTTACAAAAATAGAGATGGCATAAATCTTCAGGGGGTTCTTCAATATCCTGCTGGATATCAGAACGGAAAAAAATATCCCATGATTGTTTATATTTATGAAGAACTATCCCATCTACTTCATCATTATCATACTCCCACTTTGTACAATACTGATGGATTTAACCCTGCTAATTACACCGCGGACGGCTATTTTGTATTGTATCCTGATATTGTATATAAAGAAGGAAGGCCGGGATATTCTGCTCTAGATTGCGTTGAAGCCGCAGTCAATGAAGTAGTGGACAAAGGCAAGATTGAAGAGAAACACATTGGACTTATAGGACATTCTTTCGGGGGATATGAAAGCTCTTTTATTGCAACACAGTTAAAGTTATTTGCCACCGCCGTAGCTGGTGCCGCTTATACGGATTTAGTTAGCAATTCATTAAGTGTAAATAAGTCAGGCCGCTCTCAAATGTGGCGTTACCAAACACATCAAAAGAGGATGGGGAAATCATTGTATCAAGATTACAAAGGTTTTATTGAAAACTCTCCAATTCGCTATGCACAGGATATAACAATACCGATACTAAGCTGGACGGGGAAGAACGACAATCAGGTAGATCCTCAGCAAACTATGGCATTGCATATGGCTATGAGGAGCTTAAAGAAAAAGCACATAATGCTCCTCTATCCTGAGGAAGGACATGCATTGACAAGACCTTACTTTCAGAAAGACCTAACCGAAAAAATTAAAATCTGGTTTGATTATTATCTAAAAGAAATTCCTTTTCCAATCAACACAGGATTAGATTAAAAAACAATGCTGGATACCAAAAATATCCAGCATTGTAAATTTAGAATCAGAATTTATGGTACAATTCAGAAGGACATGAAGTCCCATTCCAATCATAAAGTTGATTGTCATTGATATCTGTACACATTATTGGTGATTCGATATCAGAACATCCTACCGATGTTGGAGTACAAACAGTACCTACAAGACGATAACCTATCTTATCAGCCAAACTAGAATTGTTTTTGCTGGAAAGGTTGCTTGCAAATGCTCCTGCTACAGCTATTAAAGCCAGAGCAATTGGAAAACCGATTTTTTTGATTTTTGCTTCCATCATTTTATAAATTATAATTAATTAAACGGCTTACTCTTTTCTACAGGTTTTCAGCCTCAACCCTGAAACTACGTAGTATATTATTTTGGATTTATTTTAAAATCATTTGCCTTCGAGGAGTCAAATGCCAGACCATCCAACTTATAAATCGTAATATGGTTTCCTATCAGACAGACAAGCTTATCTCCATAAACCCTAAAGTCCGACAGCTGATCTTTACCTCTGTTAGAAATATAGAAACTAAATGCATACGTTTTTTTTACCAAATCATAAACATCAATTACTGAGGATTTTTTCCAGGTATTTTCGGGTTCAAATTTTCCCATTAAACCCGAATGTACAAAGAGGTATTTCCCAAACGTAGTGGCTTTTTTATTTACCACTAATGGAGGGCTCGAAAATTTACTTGCTTTCTTAGAAGAAACATAACTGATCTTAATTTGAGCCTTACTTATAGTGTCGATTGTATTCCCAGTAAAACCATCTTTTAACTTATCATTGGTAACAATAAATTGATTGCGATAGTAGTAGATGTATATTATTTTTTTAAGTTGCTCATTGTAGAGTAACATCCCATCAGTATCAAAAATTCCATCAATCTGTTTTACCAATAAATCCTTAGATAATTTCACATTTGCAGAGTCTCCTATTGATAGAATTCCCAATATATGCTCATTAGTTTTACTGTCACGAGCTCGGATCACAAATGTTTTCGGGTCAACGGGAATAGCTAATGAGAAAAAAGCTTTTGTAGGGTTTTGAACTGTTTGTGATTCTTCGGCCTTGCCATTAAAAATAACTGGTACAGTGCCATCTACAAAGTAATATTCATTTGAGAAAACATGAATTCTAGGTGAACGAAACGCCAAATTAAGGTTGGAAAGTGCTACTTCATTCTCCCTTATAGTATTTAGTGAGCGATCTAAAACTCTTAAATGAAGAGGCGCTGTAAAATTACCAAGATAAATATGGCTAGAATCTAATCCTGCTATATAATACGAATTAAGCTTTAGATCTGATTGATGTATTAAAGTGGTAGGATGATGTGGAAACCTTCTGATAAAATTATTACGGTGATGAATAATATCTTCTGACCACATAAACAACATTACAACGATGCCAATGCTAAAAAAAAGGGATAATGAAAAAGTATTGGCGAGAGCAGCGGGCGTTGAAATTAGGCGTCCCTCAGGCACACCACGGCGCAGTATCAGGATACCCGCTGCCGCCAATAGTATAAAAGCAATATTAAAAACCAGATGTTGTGTCCAACTCATCTTCTCCAAAATCCCACCACAAGAACAGGGAACAAAAGAACTGAAGTTTAAAATGATAATGATGTAGGCTGTGAACATAACCATCAAGCTAAAAGCGGCTAAGAGTCCTGCAAGACGGTATTTTGGGAAAACCAGCAGTAACGCAATTATAAGTTCTACAATAGGCACTCCCCAAGAAACCCATCCTGCAAACGCACTCAACAAAGGCGATTGCCCCAGCTGCACCTGAAAATTCTCAAAATCCAACAGTTTATTCACTGCCGCATAGGTAAATAGCACAATAAACAAATAGCTTATAATGTCGATGTAGTTTTGTTTTATGTTCGCCTTGATTTTCATTTCCTTAGATTTTATATTGTAAAATTCTATAATATAAAATGCTATTAGTATACAAATCAGTATTTTAACTATACAAAAAGGAAGAGGTCGTAAAAAAAGGCGATTTTAGTCTGATGGGCGGCTTAAATGACTTGGAGCATAACCAAAATGCTTTTTAAATGCCCTGTAAAAGTTGTGGTACAGGGTGAAGCCACACATAAAAGCAATTTCCTTCAGAGGGATCCTGGTTTGCTGAATAAGGAATTGGGATTTTTTAAGCCGCTCCATATTGTAGAAGCTGTAGACGCTTGTATTGTAATATTTTCGAAAGCCCGTCTTGAGCTTGTGTTCTTCAGAGGCCAGGAGGGCTGCCAAATTTTTCAGGCTCGGAAGGGGCTCATCCAAATGGTCTAAAATATAGCTCCGCAGTTTTTGTAGAGCCAGCATTTCGCTGTCATTCTTTATGGTGTGGGCCAGCTGTTCACTGTTGAAATACTCTGGCTCTTCCGGTGAAATGGCTATAGAACTAACCACGATGATATTGCTATGATGCAGTCTTGAAACGATGCAGAAGGAGGGAAGCAGCTGTTGTTCGCGGTTTAGCAGTAACAGCTGTGATCTGGCGTCAAGAACGCGGTCTGATCTCAGTCGCCGCTTTAAATCTTTCCAGCTGGCCATAGATTGAGAGGCAATCAGTTTTTTAAACTTGGTATCAATAAGTTCTTCAGGCTTGTATTTGAAAAGCTGTACTACATATTCATTGAAGCCTTGCAGGACATGGCTCTCGCTCAGAACAAATACCGGATGACAGATATTATCAAATTGATGAAGGGGGGCAAAATGAGCTGTCCTCAAAACCACAGCCTGAATTTTGCCGGCAATCTTATTCAGTTTTTTTTCAATCTTTCCTATTTCATCCCCTTCGCCGCTTTCCACAATCCGAAATACCAGATTACCGGATGCCATTTGAAAAAGCATCTGGTAAATAGCCCTTATCCGCCCTTGTGTTTGTTGACTTTCCATTTGATATAAACTGAGAAATTCATTATTCCATAGCAATACAGTATAGTCCATTGACCGTCAACCGTTGTCAGTCCGCCGTCCACCGTCCACCGAAAACTGACAACTCACAACCCACAACCGACATCTCACGATTCACGATTCACGTCTCACAACACCGATAAAAATACTAAATATAAAGATGTCAAATCATGAGCATAGTTATCCAATCGGGAGTATTACTTATCCAATCGGGAGTATTTTGCTATTATTAACCGTTTTGCACATAATCACCATCAATCGTTGTCAGTCCACCGTCCACCGTCCACCGAAAACTGACAACTGATAACTCACAACCGACATCTCACAGTCATCCTGAGCTTGCCGAAGGACACAACCCAAAACCCACAACTCACAACCCACAACTCACAACCCAAAACCCAAAACCCAAAACCCAAAACCCATAACCCATAACTGATAACCCACAACTCACAGTCATCCTGAGCTTGCCGAAGGACACATCTCACAACCCAAAACCCATCCCGATAACTATCGGGGCCCAAAACCCATAACTGATAACCCAAAACCCATAACTGATAACCCACAACTCACGACTCACATCTCACATCTCACGTAGAAGTAAGTTTCAGGATCAAGAAAAGTTGGGGATTAGGCAACAAGAACTCCAATTTAAGATTGGATCATTTTTTCTGTATTGAAAAGAATAGTAAACTTAGTTCCAAGCTTTTTTTTGAGGCGTTGCTTTGATTTTTTTATAGCATCGGGCGTGACTCCAAGTAAATCTGCAATTTCTTGATTATTAAATTCTAGTTTTTGCAAGAGCAGCATTCTTTTGTTTGAATTGGTAATTTCAGGAAAATCTTCTAGCAAACGATAGTATTCAGGATGCTCTTTTTGAAATTCTCTTCTAAAAGTATTCCAGTTGCTCTCAGTCATCAAGTGTGATTCTAACAAATTGTTTAGTTTTCCGGTTTTCTTTTCTAAACTGGAATCAGAAGAGGACTGTTTGATCTGATCTATTTCGAATTTCAGTTTTTTGATTTGCACATTCTTTTCTTTCAGATAATCCACTTGAGCATTTAAACTTTCATTAGCTTCTGATAGTTTTTGTTCTGTTTTTATTTTATCTAATTCTAGTTCAAGAATATTTTGTTGGTGTTCTAGTTGCTTAGTCTTTAATTCTTTTTTCGTGTTTTGATAAAAGAAAAAGACTAACAAAAGAATTAATATTATTAGTATAGCGTAAATGTTTTTCCTCTCGGATTCGTTTTTAAGCTGATCCTCAGCTTTGTTTAATTTTTGATTGAATTTTGTTTTTTGAACCAACCAATAGGAGTTGTTTATGGCTATGTCACCATCTTTATTTTTCAAAGAATCTTCCAAAACCATCATTCTTCTCAGGAGGACTAATTCGTTATCGGTTTTGTTTTGATGTTGCAGAATTGCCAATTTCAGTTTGATGATTTTCAATTCTGATTTTTTAAAATACGATTTAGAATACGCTATCTTTTCTGCTTTTTCTAGTGTTTCTTTGGCTTTGTGCCAATCTTTGTCGGCCAAATACATTTCAGCCAATAGGATAGAGGCGTACATCGTGTTTTGATTACTTTTTCCCTTTTCAGAAATGCGAATGTCTTTAGAAAGCAAAGCAATAGCTCCTTTGATATTGCCTTTTTGCTGGTTTACGAGTGCCAAATTCCCTATTGCTTTGGCGTAGCGAACCTCGTCTTTAATTTGTGTTGCCAGAAGCGCTGTTCTTTGAAAATAAGACTCCGCTTCTTTCAGATTTCCCACCCGAAAATAATTTAGGCCAATAGCATCTAAAATAGCAGCATATTCAGCCGTCTTTTGTGGTGTATGTTTCTTTGCCAGATTCAAATAATGAAAGGCATTATCATAATCGGCTAGGGTTTGCATTATCCAGCCTATTTTCTTGAAAGATTCTCCAGGTAGAATTAACTGCTCAGGAGCCACTTTTTCTAATCGTTCCATCATTTTTAACAGCAAAGGTGTCATTGTTACATATTCTTTATGATGATACAGATACATTATGTAATTGAGCTGTGTCCAGATTTCAAGAGATTTATTTTTTAATTCGTTTGCTTTTTTTATGGATTGTAAGTAATGAAATTCGCTTTTTGGGTTGGTTTTATTTAAGCAATTACTGTAACCATTAGCAAGAAGGGCATTATAAAGAACGGCTAATTCTTTAGTGCTCTTTAATGGCTTTAGGTATTTTTTTAATGCTAAAGTATCGTTTTCAAAAGACTTTTCCTGAAGCAGCATAGCTTCTATTTTTTTTATCGGATGGACTAAAGAAGGGATTTTTATAGGCGCATTTTGTGTTGTTCCTGCAAGCGAAAAAAAGAATAAAACAAGAAGATATATTTTTCTGGAAAGCATCAATTTTGTTTATGGGAGTTCTCAGTTGTAAGCGGTAAAAATAATAAAAAACAATTCTAAACGTAGATATTTATTAGTTTATCGCTTGTTTTTCTTTTATTTAAGGTAAAAATGTCCCCTATTTGTCCCCCTATATTTTTTTCAAATATAAAAGTGTAGTTCTATTTTTGTCGTTTTATGACCTACTACACCTAATTAACTTTATGAAAAAAATTCTACTATTATTTTTTTATTTATCCTTTTACACTTTATATGCTCAAATTCATATTGGTGCAGTTGGTGGGGCTATTATCAATAATGTTTTCCCCTGTTATGATAGGCAAGGATATAGTTATACACAGCAAATTGTTCTGGCAAGCGAGTATCAGGCAGAGGAGGGAGTAACTGGACCGATTACACAAATTAAATGGAAAATTACTAGCGGAGCTGTAAACGCATCTACTTTTAATAATTGGTCGGTTTACTTGGGGCATACAACCAAAACATCATTTTCTTCCGATTCCGATTTTATTCCTGTAGCTAATCTTACGCAAGTTTATTCTGGAATAGTGACTATTACACAAGATAATCAATGGATAACGATTGATTTACCTACAAGTTTTAATTACAATGCCTCTGAAAATTTGGTCGTAGCTGTTTTACAAAATGTAGTAGGAACCTCAGCCCCCTCTTTTTCATCCTACATGCCCACAACTTTTGGAAGTAGGGGATTATTGGCTTTTGGTTATACAGCAGTTGATATTAACAATTTGGCAGCTAGTTTTAATTATTCTCAGCAAACAATTGCTCAAATTCAGTTTACCGGGACGCTAATAAATTGCCATAGACCTCAAAATGTAATAGTAGCAAATAGCACAAATGGAAATGTAACTTTCAACTGGAGTAACCACCAAAATGCTTTAAACGGCTATTTCTATGAATTACGGACTTCAGGCTTATCTGGGAGCGGCAGTTCTGGTTTAGTAGAATCAGGAAACATTGCTGCTGGACTTGTAAGTAAAACATACAGTGATATTCCTTTAAATACTGAACTAAGCTATTATGTTAAGGCTTTGTGTAGTACTAATGAGGAAAGTAACTGGAGTAAAGTGGTCTTTACAATAGTTCCAGCTCCAACAGCAGCAGCAGCAAATCAAGGTTTTTGTCTCAATTCAAATGCTACGTTAAACAATCTTTCTGTACAGGGGGCAAATATAAAGTGGTATGTTGTCGCAACAGGCGGAAATGCTTTGATAAATACTACTTTTTTGACCGATAATACTACTTATTATGCAAGTCAAACCTTAAACGGAAAAGAAAGTATCGAAAGAGTTCCTGTACTGGTTTCATTAAACACTGTTCCTAATTCACCTGTAATTGCTTCACCTCAAGTATATACCAATATAAATGCAACTTTAGCCACTTTAACAACAACTGCAGCTAATCCTAAATGGTATATCAGTAGTAGTGCTCCTTTTCCTTTATCACCCGGAACAGTCTTAAACAATGGGCAAACGTATTACGTAAGTGAAAACAATGGTGGTTGCGAATCACCACGGACGGCCGTAACCGTTCAGCTAGATTCGAACAGTAATCCGTGTACCAACTGGGGTACCGCTCCTAATCAGGATTATGATTGTGATGGTGTAATTAACAGCGCCGATTTAGACGATGATAATGATGGTATTTTAGATGATGAAGAAAGGGGTGTTTCTAACACAGCTACGACTTTTAATTTATTTGCTCCGCCAACTTTAGATTATACTAATGATTCTTGGTATTTGAATATTTCTGGCGAAGCAAGTACACAAATTTTATTTGATAATACTACTTATACAATACCAGTTAGTGGTGCATTAACCATTAGTGTTCCAAATATTAAACTTCCAACGTTAAATGACAATATAATCCAGACCAATAAAACCATGGAATTGCAGGCTAGCAGCCCGATTACTATTGTACAGGAGGTAAAAGGTAGTGGAGCTTCAAGTGATGCATGGGTTGTTTTACCAGAAAAGTTATGGGGTAATGAGTATCGTATAATTAGCCACCCTGGAGCAATTAGAAATAATTACGCAATGCTTTTCAGTAATATAAACAATAATGAAATTATAATTAAAAACCAACAAGGCATTGTGCAAAAGAGTTTCATATTAAATGCCGGACAAACTTATGTACAGACATCAGGCACTGCCTCTATGACTGGATGGACAATTTCGGCATCTGATAATATAGCCGTTATCGCAGCTAATGCCTGTGCTAATTCTTCTGGTGGATCATGTGACAATATAAATGAAATGCTTTCCCCTCAAAATCTTTTGGGAACAAAACATTACATTCCAAATAATAATTCGAATACTACCTATGTAATGGCTGAAGAACCTAATACAGAGCTAAGAATCGACGGTGTTTTAATTAGTACTTTGGTTAACTCGGGCGATGTTTATAATTTCAACATAGGTGTAAATGATCTTAAAGTACTTGAAACAAATAAAAAGGCTACTGTTTGGCAATTAACACCTAATGATTATGATCCTTCATGGTTAAAAGTATTGGATGTGAACAAAGCAGTTACCAGCTTTAATTTTACTATACCGAGTTCTATGACTTCTTCAAATATTTTATCTTTAATAGTAAATACAGCGAGTACTTCTTTAATACGCATAAATGGAGCAGCGGTTACAGCTTGGGTTCCTTTTCCTTCTGATCCATCAACTTCACTCGCAAAAATAACAAATATAGTAGCTGGGCAATCAATAACGGTTAATTCAACTACAAATCAAGTGCCTATTCTATCTGCATATACTGGTACAGGACCTGCTATATCGAATGCAACATCACCATCAATAGGCAGTTATAATTTAGGAACAGCTAATCCTGTTAATTTATCGGACATTGATACAGACGGAGATGGAGTTTTTGATCATTTTGATTTAGATAGTGATAACGACGGTTGTAGCGATGCCAATGAAGCGTATAATACTAAAACTGCTGAAGGCACTGATGGAAATATGATATATGGTAATGGGAATCCTCCAGCAGTTGATTCAGATGGAAAAGTAATTGGGGCAAATTATTCAGGAACTAATCCAAACGTTAGAAAACCAGGAAGTAGTAGTACTATTACGGCACAACCCGAGGATGCTGTTTCAGATGTATCGGGAAGTGTAAGTTATAATGTAAGTATAACAGCCGGTTCTGGTACAACATTATACCAATGGCAGTATAGTGCTGACCAAGGAAATACTTGGAATGATTTAGTAGACGCATCCATCTATTCAGGCACAACAACGCCAACTTTAGTTTTAAATAATAGTACTTCATCTTATCATGATTACAGCTATCGAGTAGTAATTAATCAGTCTGATTTTATTTGCGGTGAAGTTTTTTCTGATGCAGCTAATTTATGTCTTGTATCTGCATCTCAAGCGCAAATTGTTAATGATAAATGTGCCGCTATCGAAATTTCAGGAAATGTTCCCGAACTAGGTGTGGGAAGCTGGAGTATTGTAAGTGGTACTGGAGGGACAATTTCTGATGTTAATGAGGCAGAAACTTTCTTTAGCGGAAATCCGGGAACTACCTATGTACTAAGATGGACAATAACCAACGGAAGTTGTAGTAATTATAGTGATTTAACAATATCTAATATTCAAACAGCATTAAACAGTGTTCCAACACAGGTAGACCTATTATGTCAAGGTGCAGCAACCGGTTCAGCAAGAGCAACTATTACAGGTGGTGTAGCTCCTTATAGTTTTGTTTGGAACAATGGTATTACTTCAACAACAAACCAAGCGGATAATTTAACCGAAGGAACCTATGAAGTGACTGTAACAGATGATAATGGATGTGTAATTAAACAAGATTTTACAATTATAGTCACGCCCGATATCATAAATCCAACAGTTTTAACTCAAGACATCACTGTTCAGTTAGATGCAACAGGAAACGCAACTATAACCGCTTCTCAAGTTGATAATGGCTCGACAGACAATTGTGCAATTGACACATTAGTTTTAGATACAACCACATTTGATTGTTCGAATATAGGCGCTAATACAGTTATACTTACGGTTACTGATGTCAATGGGAATTCTTCAGATGCAACAGCAACAGTTACTGTAGAAGATACCACAGCGCCTGTTGCCGATTTGGCTATGTTGCCAACTAGTACCGAGCAATGCGAAGTAATAAGTTTGACCACGCCAACCGCTACTGATAATTGTTTAGGAACGATAACAGGAACAACGACTACGACTTTCCCTATTACAGCCTCTACAACAGTGGTGTGGACCTATACTGACGGAATAAACACTTCTACTCAAAACCAAGAAGTAATCATAGCTGATACCACAGCGCCTGTTGCCGATTTGGCTATGTTGCCAACTAGTACCGAGCAATGCGAAGTATTAAGTTTGACCGCGCCAACCGCTACTGATAATTGTCTGGGAACGATAATAGGAACAACGCCTACGACTTTCCCAATTACAGCCTCTACAACAATTGTTTGGACCTATACTGACGGAATAAACACTTCTACTCAAAACCAAGAAGTAATCATAGCTGATACCACAGCGCCTGTTGCCGATTTGGCTATGTTGCCAACTAGTACCGAGCAATGCGAAGTATTAAGTTTGACCGCGCCAACCGCTACTGATAATTGTCTGGGAACGATAATAGGAACAACGACTACGACTTTCCCAATTACAGCCTCTACAACAATTGTTTGGACCTATACTGACGGAATAAACACTTCTACTCAAAACCAAGAAGTAATCATAGCTGATACCACAGCGCCTGTTGCCGATTTGGCTATGTTGCCAACTAGTACCGAGCAATGTGAACTAATAAGTTTGACTGCCCCAACCGCTACTGATAATTGTTTGGGAACGATAATAGGAACAACGACTACAATTTTCCCAATTACAGCCTCTACAACAATTGTTTGGACCTATACTGACGGAATAAACACTTCTACTCAAAACCAAGAAGTAGTAATCGCTGATACCACAGCTCCTGTTGCCGATTTGGCTATGTTGCCAACTAGTACCGAGCAATGCGAAGTAATAAGTTTGACTGCGCCAACCGCTACTGATAATTGTTTGGGAACGATAATAGGAACAACTGTTACAACTTTCCCGATTACAGCCTCTACAACGGTAGTTTGGACATATACCGATGGAACGAATTCAAGTACCCAAAATCAAGAAGTAGTAATAGCTGATACAATGGCTCCTGTTGCCGATTTGGTTGCATTGCCAACTAGTACCGAGCAATGCGAAGTAATAAGTTTGACCGCTCCAACCGCTACTGATAATTGTTTGGGAACGATAATAGGAACAACGACTACGACTTTCCCAATTACAGCCTCTACAACAGTGGTGTGGACCTATACTGACGGAATAAATACCTCTACTCAAAACCAAGAAGTAATCATTGCTGATACCACAGCGCCTGTAATTACTGGTATTGGCAACCAAACAGTATCTTGTGATGCGACAATTCCTGATTACACTACTTTAATTTCGGCAACAGACAATTGCGATGTGCTATTGACAATTACACAAAATCCAGTAGCGGGAAGTGCTTTTGTGGATGAAATAGTGGTAACGGTTGAAGCTAGTGATACTAGTGGAAATAGCGCAAAATATGATTTTGTAGTATCCAAAAATATAGTTTCAGTAGATGCTGGATCCGACGTCTATATAAAAGAAGGAGAAACTGTGCAGCTTAATGCCATAGCATCTGAAGTGGGAAGTTATACCTGGAATGCAGCTGTCGGATTGAGTGATTTGTTTATTCCAAATCCTGTGGTCAGCCCTGTGGGAACAACCACATATACGGTTAGTTTCATGAATGCTGACGGTTGCCTTGCAGAAGATACTATTACCGTATTTGTTGAACCAGATCTAAATGACGATACAAAATATGGTTTTTCCCCAAATGAGGATGGTATAAATGATTTCTGGGAAATTGATACTATAGAAAAATATCCTGATAATGAGGTTTTTATTTACAACCGATGGGGCGATTTGGTTTTTCAAATCAAAAATTATAATAATACTACGAATGTTTTTAGTGGTATTGCCAATCGAAAAAGAACCATGGGAGCCGATGTGCTTCCTGAGGGTACTTACTTTTTTGACATTAAAATAAAAGGTACAAATTATCTTAAAAAGACCAAGGGATTTCTGGTATTAAAACGATAAATAATGATTCATAAATATTTCACACCTACTATTGTAGTTTTGTTTACAATGCAACTCAGTTTAATTTTTGCACAACAAACACCAGTATTTGCTAATTATAGTTATAATACTGTGGTTATTAATCCAGCACATGCGGGTTATTATCAAGATGCTGATCTTACTTTTATAAATTCTGGTTTTTTTAATGCTGTTGAAGGAAGTCCCAAAAACATTGGGTTAACGGTTAATGCGCCACTGCGCTCCAAGCATTTGGGATTAGCGGCTGGAGTTTCATCCGATGAAATAGGAGTTACAACTGCTACTAGTTTTTTTGCCGCTTACTCTTATAAGATTTTTTTTGATTCAGAGTACGGCCAAGGACGCTGGTGGGCTTATGATCCTAATATCATATCCTTTGGTATAAGTGCTGGAGGAACATTTTATAATGAAGATCTATTGAGTTTGGGTATCGAAAATGATCCTGAATTTCAACGCAATATTAATGCTTTTGTTCCTACTATTGGAGTTGGACTTTTGTATAATAAAGATCGTATTTATGCCGGTATTTCTGCTCCAAACATATTAGGAAATTCATTATCATCAGAAACAAATATTAATTTTAAAAATCCTATTTATAGTTATTTCGGCTATCGTTTTTTTACGAATCAATTTGAAGAAGTGTTGATTAATCCAAGTATGTTAGTTAAATATGTTTCTGGGGCGCCACTTCAGGTTGATCTTAATTTGATGGTCAATTATTTAAATATGGTAGAATTTGGAGCAGGATATCGTACTAGTGAAACGGTTAATTTATTGGCAGGATTTCATTTAGGTACTAATTTTAAGCTATTATATAATTACAGTTATGCCCTAAAAGAATATAATAATATCAATACTCATGGTATTATACTTAATTATCGTTTTGGTAAAGGATATGAAAGATAGCTTTTCGTTGATCCTTAAAAAGTGAAGTGGTATTTAGGACTTTCAAAAAAGAAAAATTACCGGATGCCATTTGAAAAAGCATCTGGTAAATAGCCCTTATCCGCCCTTGTGTTTGTTGACTTTCCATTTGATATAAACTGAGAAATTCATTATTCCATAGCAATACAGTATAGTCCATTGACCTAAAATCGTTGTCAGTCCACCGTCCACCGATCCCTATCCCGATAAAAATAAAATTTAGATTTATTAGGAAATCAACACAGAATCTATCGGGGCCCAAAACCCACAACCCACAACTCACAACCGACAACTCACATCTCACAACCCAAAACCCAAAACCCAAAACCCAAAACCCAAAACCCAAAACCCATAACTGATAACCCACAACTCACAACTCACAACTCACAACCGACAACCGACAACCGACAAAACATTCAATATTATTTTTTATCTTTAATCTTTCAAGTAAGCCCCTTCATGAATAATCACTAATCCAAAATCAATAATATGGAAAATAATAGCGTTTCATTACACCGAGTACTTAAAGCCGCTCCCGAGAAAATTTATCGTGCGTTTACTGATGCAAATGCGATGGCATCATGGATTCCCCCATACGGTTTTTTATGTGTTGTTCATAGTATGGATGTAAAAATAGGAGGGAACTACAGCATGTCTTTTATTAATTTTTCTACAGGAAAGGGACACTCCTTTGGCGGAACATATAGGGAATTGAAGCCAAATGAGTTTATTAAATATACAGACAAATTTGATGACCCGAATTTGCCTGGTGAAATGCTCACTTCAGTTTGGCTCAAAAAGCTGTCTTGCGGTACAGAACTTAAAATTATCCAAGAAGGAATCCCTTCGGTTATACCAACAGAAATGTGTTATTTAGGTTGGCAGGAATCATTAGAGAAATTGGCAAAATTAGTGGAACCACAAATTCCGGATGCCTAAATGCCCCAAAAAACATAACTCTCGGAACTGACCACTCATGACTCATCCAGATAACTATTGGGACTCACAACCCACAACTCACAACCCACAACCCACAACCCACAACCCAAAACCCACAACCCACAACCCACAACTGATAACCCTACTAAAGCGGCTTTGGGCTTAAACTGCTAATTTAAAATATTTTTGTTTTTTTACAGAATAGGAATTCCTATCCAATGCATAATAAGCATTATTACAACAGTTATTCCAAAACTGCACAAAGTAAGAATACGCCAATAAGTAGACCGCCCATTTCCAAATCTCCAAATTCTTTCACCAGTTTCTTTCCTGTTTGATTCTAAAGTAAATTTCGACAGTATATATGTTGAAATAATAAAGATCAAAATTGCAATTAACCAAAATTTCATCATAATTTAAATTTTAAAAAAAGTTATTCAATTTAGATATCAAGATTAGCGCTAGCCGCTCTCTTGTTGTTATTCTGCCTTTTGTTCTATTGGAAACTGAGTCATATCCATATAAAAAATTTCCCAGGTGTGCCCATCAAAATCTTCAATAGTTCGCTCCTGCATAAAGCCATGATCCCGCATTTCGTTAGGTTCTATTCCACCGGCTTTCAATCCATTGGTCATGATATGATTTAATTCGTCAATGCTGTTGGTCGATAGTGAAAAAAGCCCTGCCAATTTGGATTTAGTGTCAGCAATGGGTTTGCTAGCAAAACTCGCAAATTTTTCGTGCGTCAGAAGCATTACAAAAATAGTTTCGCTCCAAACCATACACTTTGCGGTCTCGTCTGAAAATTGAGGATTGTTTGCAAACCCTAATGCAGTATAAAAGGCCATAGATTTTTGTAGATCTTTTACTGCTAAATTGATAAAAATTTGTTTTGCCATTTTTTAAATATTTAATAGTTAAGAATATTTTTTTGTTTCTATTTCGTTTGGTCAGTGTTTTTAGAGTAAGCACCGAACCCTCCAGCATTAAAACCGCTAGACTAAATTTTAAACTAATTAGAAAGTGAGTCGCTCGGCGATTCCTACTTCCCTTGTAAATAAATGGAGTTATTATTTAAGGTTTTGGAGTTTTAGATAGTATTTCGTCTAATTTATAAACAATATTGCTTCCGTCTTGTGGAGGATTTACTAAATATGTTTTTTGAAGTCTTACTTGATATTCATGATTTTCAACGTAATCAAATTTTTCAATTTCAGGTAAACTGATCCATTCAGTCGAATTAGTTTCTTTAATTTTAATTCCTTTTATTGTTGTAGTGCCAGGGAAAATAGTGTAATCAATATATTTGTGATATACGGTTGCCGTTACTACTACTGTTCGGTCAGAATGATCTTCTTTCTCGCAGCTTATGGTTGAAAAGTAAATAATAATAATAAAGCTAATAAATACACAGATAGGATTCTTCATTTTTTTGCTTTTAATTTTTTTAAATTTCTAATACTCCTTAGCTTTTAAAATGTCTTATATAAAGCTTGTTTCTTAAAAAAAAGAGAACTTTAAACTAAAGCCAAATATAACAAAATACTAATATAAAAAGAAGATTATTCTTATTTTTAGAAGGACTCTGTCCGCTATTGGCAGAGCCGTCTAACCGAGAGCTTACTGTTTATTATTCCAGTTCTAATTTAGTTTTATAAATTTTACTTAAGCCATTATTGCTTGCAGATAGGTATAGCTGCAAATCGGAAACAGTTTTAAATTCTCTGGGCCTAATTTCATTTCTTTTACTTGTGAAATATAACATTTGGTTTTGCTCGTCATAAAAAGGGCAATAATCCATATATTTTGAATTAATGGGTTCTCCTATGTTTTTAGCTTTTCCCCATATTCCGTTGGCATCTTTTTTTGAAACATATAGATCGCCACTACCGTAACCGTCTTTTTCGTTGTACTTTGTAAATAGTAGCAAATCTTCTTTCTTAGAAATAAAAGCATTAAATTCGTAGCCGCTACTATTGATGTTTTCGTCCAGAAGTATAGGCTCAGTGTATTTGCCGTTGTCCCAACGACTAAAATAAATATCATCTTTTCCTAATCCCTTAGGGGATTCCATTGTGAAATAGAGGTCGTTATTGCCACTAAGGGAGGGATAAAATTCATCCAAATCAGAATTAATTGGTTTTCCTATATTGATGGGTTGTGACCATTTTTCGCCTGACTTATTTCGTTGAACATACCAAATGTCAAAATCTTTTTTTACGGTATCAGTATCATGTAAAGGTCTGTCAGAAACAAAAAACAGCCGTTGACCATCCGCTGATAAAAAAGGTTCTAAATACATATATGAATCAGAAAACGGCATCAATTCCGGTTTTGTCCATCCTTTTTTTTCTTTTTTGATACAGGCAATTTGAGAAATTTCCTGAAAAGGACTTTGGATTGTAAAAAAAACTTCATTGCCGTCTGCCGACATAGTAAAATCGCGTACACTTACATATTGGTTTAAGGCAGTACTAAATTGTACGACCTCATTGGTACTCTGAGCCCATAGCCCGTTTGAAATAAAAACAAGTACAATTATGAATCTAATTTTCAGCATAGTTATAAGTCTGTTTGATAATTTGTTTGCTAGAGTTCTTCATAATTCTTAGTTAATAATAACGCAAAGTGTTTATTATGTACTAAATAGGTGATTTCGAATTATAAACTTTTCAAACCGCTAAGTTTTCTTCTATTTCACCTATTTTGTATATACTTTCTTAGGAAAAGTTCATTTATTTAAGTTTATATGCATAAATAAGTCCATTGGCATCACCAAAATAAATAATTCCATTATCAATTATAGGGGTTGATAGAAGTGCTCCTAGTTCAAGAATTGTTTTCTCAGAACCTTCCATGTCCTTTCCATATAATTCAAAATCGGTTCGAAAATCATCATTTTCATTATATACCAGATGGAAATTTTTCTTGCTAGCCTGAGTTTGAAAAACTTGTTCTAATTTTCCTTTAGACGGATTAAGCATATACAATTTTCCATTAAAACAACCGAAATAAATATTATTTTCAAAATATATAGCTTTCCCAAATACTCGCATATTTAAAGGGTAGGAACATTTTTCATAACCGGTTTCTGCAGATAAACCACAAAATCTGTGTGAATCTGAGGTTCCAAAATAAACCACATCATCAACAATAAGAGGTGTAGCAATAACCCAGCCTCCTTTCTCTTTCATATTCCACAATCCTCTTCCTGTTTCAATATCTAAGGCATAAATGTTAAAATCTCTACTGCCAAAAATTACAGAATTCTTATAAATAGCAGCAGCTCTCTGAATTTCACCTTTAGGAAAATAAGTATCGCCAACGGTTTTAAATTTCCAAACTAATTCTCCATTTTCAGTATTTATTGCATAAAAGAACCCGTCAAAACTACCTACATACGCTACCTTATTGTGAATTAATGGAGTAGCATGAACAATACCATCTGTTGTAAATTTCCAAATTAACGTGCCACTATTTGGTTCAATTGCATATATATTTCCGTCACCACTTCCAATAAATATCTTATTGTCTGAATAAACTGGAGATGAAAGGTAATAGTCCCAGATGTCAAGTCTTTTTTCCCCATTTGTTTTAAATGTCCATTGCACTTTTGCATTGTTTTTGTCAATAGAATATACTAATCCATCGGTACTATTAAAAATCACAGAATCTTTATATAACAAAGGTTGAGATTTAATGGCTCCTCTCGTTTTAAACTTCCATTTCAAACTGCCGTTTTTCTTGTCTAAAGCATACAAACATGAATCGTTACTTCCGATGTATAGTGTACTATTATCTACAGCAGGAGATGAATAAACACCTGCTGCAGTTGAAAATTCCCATAGCAAAGAACCCTGTCCGTAAACAGCTGTAGAAAAAAAAGTAAATAGAATAAGCAGTTTCTGTAGCTGTTTCATTTATTTTAATTTTTACCAGTAGACGATAGTCGGTCTTAGTAGGCCATAATTTTTCGGTTAAACACTAATTTTCCAAGTACAAAACCATTTTCAAATTAAGTCAAATGGCCAACGAAACTCTGACTATTATGCCTTGTTTTTCTTTTTCTCCTCAATTATTTTTTCCACTAAATCTCGGAAAGTTTTTACTTCGCCGATTACTAATTCTTGTCTTTCAGGTTTAAAAATGTTTATTGAGTTCCAAAATCCTTTCGTTCTAGTTTTGGCTCTTATTTTTGTTTCAATTTTTTCTATTGGTCTTGTGCCTGTCAAAGTAATTTCTTCCAAAACAGGTGAAAAATATTTATCCATATATTCAGTCAAACTTGAAGAAGGCTTGAGTTCTGAAACATTCACACCTTTTTGTTTTAAGTTTCTTTTTATCGTCAAAAATACACCTGCTTTAATACAAGGTTGTCCAAATAGTTTCTTTGGTTCGTAACTGTCTTTTAAAGCATGATTGGAAATTAGTTTACAAACATCAATTAGTTTTCTGTTTTTTGCTGGTTCTAAAGTGTCAAACCATTCTTTTTCGGGTATATTAATTCGGAATTCTTGATTAAGAAATTCACTTAGTTCTTTCCATCCTAATAAGTCTCTAGCCCATCTCCATTCTCTGATTGTCATTTCGGCTGTTATTTCTGCCCAAGAGTCTGCTTCGCAGTCAAGCGGACTGCAAAGTCTGTGTTGTTCTTTGAAAATTCCAAGAACTTCTTCTGTCGAATATTTTTCTGTAGTTTCTTTCATTTCAAAATAAGGCATAACGGCAGCCTCTTAAAAAAACCTCCATTACATTACCCTCAAATATAACAAAATACTAATATAAAAAGAAGATTATTCTTATTTTTAGAATACAACACATCACCGGAATTTCTCTTGATAAGATAGTTTTTTCAAGTGTTAGAAGACATGCGTCCTCATTTTCGGCTCCCTTTAGAGAAGGGGTAAACCGAAAATCGCACCCCTTTGCACAACTTCCAGTTCCGTTCAACCGCGGGTTCATTACTTCGTCCGATTAGTATCGGGACTCGGCACACAAACCTATGATTTACTGAAACTAAGTGAAACGTCTCTATAAAACTATTCTTCTATGTGGTTAAAAAACATCCCAATTGCTATCGGAGAACTAATAACTGATAACTATTGTTTCTTTTTTTCTTGATAAAAAAAGAAACAAAAAAATCAAACCTCAATAGTTGCTCCCGATAGCTATCGGGACTGAAAATCTCGGGCGCATTTCATAACTTCGTCCCTTCGTCCCGATAAGTATCGGAACTCGGGTGTTTGTGCTGTGCACGCAACGAACTTAGCTGTTGTGCGTTCGTTTTTTTTATGAGGTTAATGGATTTATATGTATTTGTCCTCCAATTGCTTTCAAAACTTTCATTATCGTTGAAAATTGTGGTTTGGATCCTTCCGACAATGCTTTGTACAAACTTGGTCTGCTCATTCTAGTTTCTTCTGCAATTTTGGTCATACCAATTGCTTTTGCAATATGTCCAATTGCAGTAACAATTTCAGCATCATTGCCTTCTTCCAAAACGGTATTTAGATATTCAGCAATCATTTCGTTGCTGTCCAAGTAATCTGCAATATCAAATTTTGACGTTTCCATTTTCTATTTTTTTAATTTTTTCCAAATTTCTTTTGCTTTTTCAATGTCTTTTTGTTGAGTAGATTTATCTCCTCCAATAAGTAGAATAATAACTTTCCCGTCAATTTCTTTGAAATAAACTCTCTAACCTTTTGCGTAGTTGATTTTTAGTTCTCTAATTCCATCTCCAACAGGTTCGCAATCTCCAAAGTGTTCGTCCTTTTCTAACTTTTGAAGTCGAAACAAAATTTTTGCTTTTGCTCTAAAGTCATTCAATTTCTTAAACCACTTATCAAATTCCGTCGTCTTTTCAATAAAGTACATTCTTTAGACTGTATTCGTTTGGATAAAAAATAATTTAATCTTGCAAATTCAGTTTTAAACGTTCTATCTGGGCAAAAGCTAAAACATTAAAAAAAACAGCCTCGATGAACGGATTAATTTAAAAATAACTATTGCTACCAAAATTAAAAGCAACAGCGAAAAGGGGTAGTACAAGAATTAATTTTAGAGACAGCGATTCCATTAATGGCAACAAGCCGCATAATAGTATGCTCCTGACTCTAAATTGCTAATAGATAGGATACAAAAGGGTTTCTTCTTTAGTATCTGTTTTAGTCGAAATCCGTATTTCTTTTAAACAATTCCCTTTCTCATCTTTGGTCACACAGTATAGCAGGACCTCGTCAATAAGTGCCTCATTTTTGTCTCTGATGACAATTTTAGAGCGCTCTTTGTTAGTATAATAGAAATACCTAGTGTGGAAAGGGGCAAAATGATCAACTATTTTAGCAATAGTTCCATCGGTATTATAATGATAAATGGCTTCATTTTGTTTATATTGTTTCTTAGTGTAGCAACTGATACGTTCTCTTTGTTTAGGCTTCCAACGCGTTTTGCAATAATAAGCCTCTTTGTCGGGATAGATTTCCACCACAAACCATAATTTTTTTTTGGTTTCTTGCACAAGATGGCCTGAAGCATCAACAGTTTTGGAATATTTGATGCGACCATTTCGGGTAAAAATCATTTGCTTTTTTTGTACAAGCCTTTTCTGATCGTCGACTACGACATAAGTTTCTTCGGTTGCAGATTTTATTCCTTTAGCCAGTCCTTGCTTATCGATATACTTTTTTGTGGCGCAGGAGGCTACTGTCAAGAGAAGGATAAAAAAGAGTGAAATTTTCATAATTCTAAAGTGTAGCGTTGTACTAAGATACTGTTTTTCAAAGCATTTACTTCCGATGGACAGGGGCGTGTTTTTTTTTAAAAAAACAAACTTTCTGAAGCGCAGCAGTAAGGATATAGAGCAGTACAATCAGTAATGGATTGCATTTTCAACTGAAATACCTCGGCCTTTTGTCAGAATAAAACCTGCAAAAATCATTACAGTTTCCAGTTTTTTTGAAATAACCAAAGGGACAATTTTGTAACTTCGTTCCCATATTAAAGATAATGATAATTTCTTTACGGGAATTTCTGTTTTTTTTAATGTCAATGGCTAATAAGGAAGATGGGATCAGAAAAGAAGCGATCACTTAAATAAAAAATAAAATAAGTTAGTTTAGGAGATCTTATTTTTGGCAGTTTAAAAAGGAATCAGGAGTGAAATAACCGGATAATTTCTAACTTTATATTTTAATACTGGAAAAATGAAAAAGAATAGTATACTGATAGCAGCTACGCTGATAGCTAGCGGTTCATTTGCTCAAGCGCCACCAAAAACAGTTACCGATGCATTGGAGAAAAAATTCCCCAATGCCACAAAAGTGAGTTGGGATATGGAAGGGCCCCTGGAATGGGAAGCAGAATTTAAGTGGAAAGGAAGTAAAATTTCAGCAGAATTCAATCAAGACGGAACCTGGTTAGAAACGGAAAAAAATATAAAACCCAGAGCGCTGCCTCAATCCGTTCTTGCTGCAATCAGGCTGGAATTTCCGGCATGGAAATTAAAAGAAGCCGAAGAAAAAGAAACTGCAAAACAGGGAAAATTATACGAACTGGATCTTAAAAAAGGTTCAGAGAATAAAACCGTTACTTTTAAAGAAGATGGAACAGTCCTGCTAGAATAAATTCAAATAACGCCTTGGCTGTAATTAGTTTTTAATGATGATTTTTCGTCAGTTCGAGGCATAATTTTTTTACAAAAAAAGCAATTTGATATGATATCCTCAGTGTCACCTCGAGCGGAGTCGAGAGGCTTCAATGTAAAAAACGTCAATGGTAGTGATTTTCGATAGAAAATCGTATCGAGACAGAGTAGAATAAATTCAAATAACGCCTTGGCTGTAATTAGTTTTTAATGATGATTTTTCGTCAGTTCGAGGCATAATTTTTTACAAAAAAGCAATATAAGATGACATTCATCCTGTCAGGCTGAGCCTGTCGAAGCCCCTATTGTATCAAAACGTCATAGGTAGTAAATTTTCAGGAAATGCGAACAGCTTTTTCAGAAAATTTGTATCAACCCGAGCGCAGTCTTCAAAGCACTCAACCATCTCACAACTCACAACCCACAACTCACAACCAATAACCGTTGCCCGTCTATCGATGACCGAAAACTGACAACCCATAACCGACAACTTACAACCCACAACCCACAACTCATAACCCATAACCGTTGCCCGTCTATCGATGACCGAAAACTGACAACCCATAACCCATAACCCACAATATTGTATTACTAGAAAAACGGAACACGGATAACGCGAATCTAAACTGATAAAAACGGATTTCTATCTAAAAAAATCAGCGACAATCCGCCTGATCTGTGTCATCTGTGTGCCAATACTGAATTACTAGAAAAACGGAACACGGATAACGCGAATCTAAACTGATAAAAACGGATTTCTATCTAAAAAAATCAGCGACAATCCGCCTGATCTGTGTCATCTGTGTGCCAATACTGAATTACTAGAAAAACGGAACACGAATAACGCGAATCTAAACTGATAAAAACGGATTTCTATCTAAAAAAAAATCAGCGACAATCCGCCTAATCCGTTTCATCTGTGTGCCAATACTGAATTACTAGTCCGCTAAGCGGACACTCATCGAGGAAAATGAAGAGCTTAAATAGCTTTTAGTGCTCAAGTTACAGCTTTTATTTGCAAATCGAGATTCTTACTCTAGGAGAGAAAGTTTTGAAACCAAAAGAGGCTGTCCTTTTCGGACAGCCTCTTTTATAGAAATAATAAATGTACTTATTAAGTTTAATACCAAATTAATACCCAAAATTTTGATCTTCCGGAAATACTTTGTCATTATTGTTGATCTCATCTAAAGGTATTGGAAGCAATAAATTCTTTTTTAAGAAATCTTCAGTAAGAACACCATTATTGATGATATAATCCCTGTATAGCCCTCCAACGGAATTGCTGGTTTCAAGATTGTATCTGTATTGAACATTTTTACTGTTGTTATGAATTTCCATTACTTTTTTCAAATAAGCTGTTCCTCTGCGACGGATATCTTCAAACAAATTAGGCTCTCCGGCCAATTCAAACATTCGTTCAAAAAAGATTTTATCACGCATCGCATCTTTACTCAGCGCAGTTTGAACTTGAGGATAAATAGCTCCTGCTACTGAATTTCGGGCACGATCTAAAACTTGGTTTAGGTAGCTAAGTGCCTGGCCGCTATTCCCTAATTCATTTTCAACATCAGCCATCAACAAAAGCAAGTCAGCATAACGGAAGATAATTAAGTTTTTAGGATCGTACTGGGCATTCGCCATTACTGTGGAGAGCATCTTATGATTCAATGGATTGATATTTCTATCACCAGCAGAGGTGTTGTTCCAAAGAGCTCTAAGACCATTAGGCAGGCTAGTACCGGTAGCAAAGTCGTAATCTGGATTAGTTGGGCTATCACCAGATTTACGAGGCGCCGAAGCATACATATCATACACAACTGGCGCAGTCGCTGTGCCGGTATTATACAAAGGATAAGCAAAATAGGTTTGATTTTGCGTTGCAGCCGAAGTATTGTTTACCCATCTCGATAAATAGGTAGAGGCCATACGGGGATCGTCAGGGTAAGTGCCGCGATGCAAATCATAGAAGGCCCTGTCTATTTTGATATTTCCAAAAGAAGGCTGAGCGGCTGCAATTCTACCAAAGGAGCCAGCTGTAGGACCAAAATTAAACGAAGTGCGTAGATTGACACCGATAGCATCAGTAAAATTAATTTGGAATATAGATTCTGTAGAATTACTGTGACTAACCCATAAATCAGCAAATTTAGGAGCCAATGTAAATTTTCCAATGGCCTTATCGCCATAGGTTTTTGCCAAAGTATACAAAGCAGTGGCGTCTTTTCCTTCTGCTTGCGATTGGTTGGCCATCATCCAATAACATTTGGCAATAAACGCATTGGCAGCATCTTTGGTAGCCAAACCTTTCATGCTTTCAATTGCGGGTAGGTTTTCTGCTGCAAATACTAAATCACTCAATGCCTGATCATACACCTGAGCTCTTGTGCTTAAGGCCGTGTGTAAGTTGGTAGACGATAGCGGTTCTGTAATTATGGCTGCTTTCCCAAACAAATTAGCCAATTGAAAGTAAGCAAATCCTCTTAAAAATCGAGCATGGGCAATTCCTCTTGTTTTATAGGCTGGAGGGAGGCTGGACGCTTCCAATCCTTTTGCTAAATAGGTACCTTCTGAAATGACTCTATAAAAGCCGGTCCACATCGAGTTCAAGAGGGGATGTTCTTGGTAATAATCATATTTGATTGATTTTTCAAGACGATCACCATCGGTTTTCGACCAATAGATTCCGTTGGCTATGGTGATTTCATGTATAAACTGACCGTAAAGCGCTGAACTGGCTAACCAACCGTAATTTTGCATGATAACTGCTTCGGCAGTGCTTTCATCGTTAAAAACAGTGGCCGAATTTAAACTGTATTTTGGATCTTCTTCTAAAGAACAGGAGGTGCTGATAATGGACACCAAAACAAGCATTAAGCCGATTATATTGAATTTCATTTTCATGACTTATTGTATTAAAAAGTTAAATTTACACCTAGAATAATTTGTCTTTGTGCGGGGAATGAATACAGATCAAATCCTCTTCGTAACGGATCAAAGTTGAAAGATCTGCTAGTAGGGTCATAACCACTGTAGTTGCTTATTGTGAAAACATTTTTTGCAGAGGCAAAAAGGTCTAAACCACTCAAGCCTAGCTGTCTGGCAATAGCAGACTGGAATGTATACCCCAGAGTGATATCGGTACATCTTAAGTAACTGCCGTCTTCAAGATAGCGGTCATAAATATGTCCATTAGCAATATTACTGTCAAGAGAAGGATACACATTAGATGGGTTGCTAGGGGTCCAAGCATTGGCAACAGCTTCTGGTTTCCTGTTTCTGTCCCCACTTTGAATATTCGCTAAGTTAGTATAGCGGTTGTTGGCATTAAAGATATCACCTCCCTGTACTCCTGAAAATGAAGTCGAAAAGCGCAATTGCTTGTAATTGAGACTGGATTGAAAGCCATATGTATAGTCTGGATTGGGATCACCAATAATGGTTTTGTCAGATAAGTTTACCACACCGTCACCATTGACATCGACTACTTTAAGATTTCCTGGAGCAGATGAAATTCCAAAAGGAGCACCTACTACATAAGTGTCATTCTGTTGTACGATACCATCCGTTTTAAAGCCGTAAAAAAGACCCGGCGCTTCGCCTTCCATAAAGATATTGGCCTGACCAAAGTGGTCTCCTGCGGTGTTCCCCAAAAAGGCGGTTACGGTTCCTAAAGAACCATATACACCCGGAGTATTTCCTATTTTATTAATCGTAGATTGGTTGAAGGCAATATTACCGCCAAGAGTCCATTTAAAATCTTTTTTACGAATAAGATCAACATTTAATAAAAGTTCAACCCCCTTGTTTTGAACTTCACCTCTGTTAACCGTTATCGAACTGAAAGCAGTAGAACCAGGTAAAGAAATGTTGACTAATAAGTCTTTAGTTGTTTTGTTATAAACATCTACCGATCCTGAAATTCGATCCTGAAATAATCCAAAGTCAAGCCCTCCATTAATAGATGCCGTACTTTCCCATTTCAAATCAGGATTACTGATACCACTCACCCCTAAACCTTGGATGATCGCTCCTGTAGTTGTTGCATATCCTGCACCTATAGCGCCATAGCCAAACACAGTGGAGTAGGGACTGATATTTTGACTTCCTGTTTCTCCATATCCCGTACGTAGCTTAAATTGAGACAACCAACTGGCGTGGTTCGATACAAAGTTTTCTTGAGCCACATTCCATGCTAAAGCAAATGACGGAAAATAACCCCATTTATTTTCAGGACTGAATTTGCTGGTTCCGTCTGCACGCATAGTAGCAGTAACCACATATTTCCCATTATAAAATGAAGCATTCAATCGCGCCAAATAGGATAATAATTGGTAATCACTTTGGCCTGGGCTTAAAATTTGTTGCGTCGTAGCCGTATGCAATCCATTGGTACGTAAATTTTTATAAGGAAAATTTCTTCCCAGTGCAGCCGTACTGGACAAGCTGTAAACATCATAGGTTGCTCCTGCAGTAGCATCTATACGTGCTGCTCCAAAGGATTGATTATAGAACAAAAGATTTTCAACATTGTAGTTGTTGCGTTTTAATTTGTCTTGGGTCAATTGACCATTGTAAAGAAAACCATTGTACAATCCCAAATCATACCAGTTTGTTTTTTCCACATTGTTTAAGTTTCCTCCAGTTCTAAAAGTATATTTTAGGTTTTTGCTAATTTTGTAATCAGCATTGAAAGAGCCAGTAAAACGCTGTTCATTGTTAATGTCGTCATAGTCGGTAAGCCAACTTAATACGGTACCTCTACTGTCTACATCGTTTGCAAAAGTAACATCATCTGTAGGTCTAAAATAGGGAGCAGTATTGATCGCTGTAGGAATAATAGCTCCCGAAACTCTACCGGTAGTATTACCGCCAGACATCATATTGTTTTTTCTCAGGAATCCGCTAAGCTGGAAACCTACTGAAAGTTTGTCGGTAAGATCTGTATTTAAGTTAAGGCGAAAATCTCCATGTTTCAAACCGGTATTTTTAACAATACCTTCCACATTTTTAAATGAAGAAGAAAAGCTGTATTTTACTTTTTCAGATCCTCCATTGATATTTAAATTATAATCTTGAGATAAGGCCGCCCTTGTTACCTCTTTTTGCCAGTCTCTATTGCTAATGGCGGATTCTTTGCTAACATTTACACCATTTTCATCTACACCCGTATAGACGTATTTGATGTCCTCACCAATCAGAAATCTTTGATCAGTTGGAAATTTAGTATTCCAGTAAGTTCCATATTCTCTAAGATTCATGAGATCGATAAATTTTGCGGCTTCAGCCATAGAAAAATTTGCACTAACACGAATCGTGGCCTTACCGGCTTTACCTCTTTTAGTAGTAATTAAAATAACACCATTGGCACCACGGGAACCATAAATAGCCGTTGCAGAAGCATCTTTTAGAATTTGAATGTCTTCAATGTCATTCGGATTGATACCGGCCAACGGATCCAGAGAAGGCTGATAATCGCCACTGGAATTGCGCATACCTTGTGAAGTTGAGGATTGCGGAACATTATCAATTACATATAGAGGCTGACTGTCTCCTTGCAAGGAATTAGCGCCACGAATAGTGATTGAACCAGCCGATCCGGGAGTAGAACCTCCTGTCGATATACTGACACCAGCCACTTTTCCTTGCAGTAAATCATCAATAGACGTGGCAATTGCAGCTTCATCTCGGTTTGGCTTTAACGAAACAATAGCCCCAGTCAGGTCTTTTTTACGCATAGAACCATAGCCCACCACAACAACATCATCTAATTGTTGGGCATCTTCTATAAGGGATACGTTGATCACCTGATCTGTACCCAATGTCTTTTGTTGATTGCTAAAGCCTAAATAAGCAAAAACCAATACATCACCTTTTTTGGCTTCTAATTTGTATTTCCCGTCAAAATCAGTTGACGTCCCTTTAGAGGTATTTTTAATCTGAACATTTACGCCGGGTATAGGCGATCCCTTCTCATCCGTAACCTTCCCGGTTACCACTTTTATTTGTGCCAACAAAGTACTGCTAGCCATGATAATAAAAAGAAATGATAGTATCAAACTTCTTTTGCTCATAAAATTGTGATTAAGTTAGTTAAAAAAATAATTGTAATTGGTTATTAAAAATGGTTAAAATCGCAAGAAGCAATCGAAAAGATTTATACTTGATCTAACTTCCTGTGTACTATGTTTTTTCTGTTATACAATTTCTAGGCATCTGATAAGGACTAAAATTTATTTCCACTAATTTTTAGCACATAAGTTTTTTACTTTAGAAATTATTATTACAAATTTAAAAGAGATGTTAAATTAGTATTAATATTGTGGGGATACAAAAAGGTTACATCAATGAAACTTTGGGGTTACATGTTTAAATTTACAGCTGTTAATTAAAAAAAAGGCTAAAAGCATAAGTTATGATAATACGATTAAGATTAATAGGTTTGCTGTTTTGTATCTTTCTATTACAGCAAGCACCGCTGCACGCACAAACCAATATTTTAAGGTTTAAGCGCGTTACTTCCCAACAAGGATTATCAGAAAATGGGGTTACAGCTGTCATGCAAGATGACAATGGAAGACTTTGGGTAGCAAACAAAATTGCAATTAACAGCTTTGATGGGGAAACAGCTAAAGTATATCATGTAGGTCAAAACAATAATATAAATCAGTTTTTTGAAGACAAAAATAGAAATATTTGGGCAGCCACCCAGCACGGAATTTATGTCTTTGATAAGAACAAGGACAGCTTTGTGAAATTAAAATCCAATCACAAAAAACGGAACAAATTGTTCGCTTCTAATGTCTTTTGTATAGTTAGCACCAAGCAAAATGAACTTTTAATAAGCGGAGCAAATGATTTTTTGGTGAAGCTGAAAATAGACCGCAAAGCCAGAGTCATTGACAGTTCAATTCAATTTTTAAACAAACCTAAAAAATATGGGAACCTTACTAAAATAGTAAAAGGACCGGATGCTACATTTTGGCTGGCTACTGATAGAGGAGAAGTATTAATCATGAAAAATGATGTGATTAGTGAATCCGCTTTTGTAAAATCAGGAAATGGACTCTTAATAAATGATTTGGCTATGGATAATTTTGGTAATTTATGGGTAGCTACCAATGGCAACGGACTCTTTCGCTATAACATTGATAATAAAACAACGAAACATTTTTATAAAGAGGATAATGCTCCGCAACAATCCATCAATAATAATATAGTGACGAAGCTCTATGCCGAAGGAAAGAATCTGTGGATTGGAACAGATGGTGGCGGTCTTAATTTATACGCTCAAGACAAAGAAGTTTTTAATTATTATACCTACGACTTTGGTAATGAGTTTTCAATATCGGATAATTCAATAATCGACATACAACCGGGACTAAATAATGTCATCCTATTAGGGACGGTACATGGTGGAATATCCATGTTTCGAAATAATTATAAAATACAAAATGTGCCCGCCAAAAATTTGAAATTTTTAACGCAAGATCCCCAAGGATCCAGAGTAATGGAGGACAGTTATAAGAACATCTGGTTATCGGCAGGAAGAACGGGACTTCGAAGATACAACCCAAAAACGAAGTCATTAACGATATTTTCAGCTAAGGGATCCGATTCGGGATTTAGAGGAAATATAGTGCTTTCCCTATTTGAAGATAATAATAAAAGAATATGGGTGGGAACCCTGAGAGAAGGAGTTAATATATATGATTTAAAACAGGATAGATTTATAGACTTCAAGCAAGGCAAAGACTTTAAAGGGGTTTTTTCAATAACCCATGATGATCAGGGGAATATATGGGTAGGCCACAGAAAAGGAATCAGTATTTTTAACAAAGATTTGAAATTAATACAGCTATTAACCAAGCAATCTTCCAATTCCAATCAGATAATTTGTTTGTACAAAGATACCAAAGGCAATATGTGGGTCGGAACTACTGATGGTCTTTTTAAATATGAAAAAAAAGACAAGGGTTTTGTGATGAGAACCTACAAACACAAGGATAAGGAGGTTCACTCTTTGAGCAGTAGCAGTATATTGTCAATAGGAGAAAGCCAGGATTCATCAATTTTAGTAGGTACCTACGGCCATGGTTTGAATAAATATGTGAAGGAAACGGGAAAATTTGAAAGGCTGGCCAGTGGAAATAAAATCAAAGGAGGAATAATACGCGGGATTTTAAAAGACCATCAAAAGAATATTTGGCTCAGCACAAATGCGGGATTAACAAAAATGGATTCGAAAGGGGAGATCACTAATTATGGGATCTCTGAGGGCATATTTCCGTTTAATGGTGGTGCCGCGAGTTTAGATTCGAGCGGTAAAATAATAATGGCGGGAGTATTTGGCTTATCCTATTTTAAACCGGATAAATTACAGTTCAAAAACTATTGCCCCCCAGTTTATTTTACTTCAATTAAAGCAGTCAACGGGGAAAAGGAATCGATTTATTCGTTCTCTGAATTTGCAAACGATACAGTGGTGGTCAAACCGGACACCAAACTATTGAATATTAACTTTGCTTCCTCTGAATTGTATTCAAAGAGTAGTATTGAGTATCAGTTTCTGATGGTTGGACTGGATGACAACTGGCAAAACCTGGGAGGTCAAAACAAAATATCCTTCTCTAATTTAGATCCGGGAAAATACCAATTAAGGGTGAGAGCAACTAATAATTCCAAATTATGGGATAGTAAATACACGACTTTGTATATCATTGTCAAACCTTCCTTTTGGCAAAGACCTTTAGTAAGGGGCCTGCTGCTGCTTGTTGTTATTTCAATGTTTGTAGTAGTCTACCGCCTAAGGACTTCTGTAATCGAAAAACAAAAGATAAAGCTTCAGAAACTTCTCGACTTGAAGACCATTGAGGTCAAAGAGCAGGAGCAGAGAATATCGCAGGGCAAGATTTCAATGTTAGAAATTGAAAAACAAAATCAAGGCTTAAGACAGAAAAAATTGCAAGATGAGTTAAACTTCAAAATAAACGAACTTACTAACAATTCATTGCGAAGCATGCACAAAAACAATTTGCTCAATGATATCAAAGACAAACTCAAAACCGAATTGAAGAGTAAAACAATAGACAGAAACAATTTGGAGGCTATAGTGGATCATATAAATGACAGTTTTATTCTTGATGCTGACTGGGAAAGCTTTTATACGCTTTTTAATCAAGTACATCCTACCTTTATTAAGGAATTAAAACGACAATATCCTGCTTTAAGCGAACGCGAAATAAGATTGTGTACTTTAATTTTGATTGATTTTTCTTCCCAGCATATGGCAACGCTTTTTGGAATTTCGCTAACCTCCATAAAAGTGGCGAGACATCGATTGCGTAAAAAATTGAATATACCAACTGGTGAATCGGTAAAAAACTTTATGCTAGACCTGGCTGCCGATGAATTAAAATAGCTGGGGAACCTGAGATTACTCAATAGTGATCTTCTAAATGGGCTATGTTTTATACGATGCTAATGCAAAATTATTGTTGATGCTTTGGCCTGCTAAGAGTGCTGTTGTACCCCTTTTTTACACCTTAATGGTTTAGTTATCAGTGTTTTTTATTGTTTTTTGTAAGTTAATGTAACTTAAATGTAGGGTCAATGTAACATAGTTGTAACCATTAGAATGCCTTTTTCGCCAGTTCGAATGTTTAACTTTGAAATAGGAGAAGCTTTGCTTTATCTTAAAAAGCAATGAGGAAATTTCACAATGGAAGCCAAGTGAATGCTCTGGACTAAGGAACTATTAATACTAGAACAATAAAGATGAAAATTAATGTAAAAAGAGTGCTCTTGTGCTTTATTTTGGCGATCACTGTCAATGCTTATTCTAAAGAACTCCCTTTTGGAGAGAAAGAAAATAGTTTTAATCCCAAGGATCCAAGCGGGAAGCTAAAGATTATTCCGGAACCGGTGCAGATGCAGCTTTTTGAAGGAAGTTTTTCGATAGCTCCTTCGGTTCAGATCTATTTCAGTTCAAAGCAGCCGGAACTCTCCAAACAAGCAAAATTTCTGTCTAGTGCGATCGAATCTTTATCGGGAGCCAAATTAAAAATAAGCAATAAAGCAGCAAAGACTTCAATCAAACTAATGATTTCAAAGTCGGAAGGAATCGGAAAAGAAGGCTATAATCTAACGGTTACCGAAAAGGGAATTGTGATTTCGGCCAATACCGAAAAGGGAATTTTTTATGGGATTCAGACTTTGTTGCAGACCTTGCCGGCAATTCGAACCAATGAAGCTTTAAAAGTTTCTTGTCTTAAAATTACCGATTATCCTCGCTTTCAATGGCGCGGGATGATGCTGGATGTAAGCCGTCATTTTTTCTCGGCAGAGGCAGTAAAGAATTATATTGATTTATTAGCCGCTTATAAAATGAATGTTTTTCACTGGCATTTGGCAGATGCCGAGGGTTGGAGATTGGAAATAAAAAAATACCCTAAACTGACTTCGGTAGGGGCTTGGAGGAAAGAGATTCCGGGAAGTATTTTCTATAAAGTCGATCAGAGCTTAACAGGAGAACCCTTTTCTTATGGGGGCTATTATACCCAAGAGCAAGTGAAGGAAATTGTGGCCTATGCCGCGGCAAGAAATGTGACGGTAGTGCCGGAAATTGAGATGCCAGGACATTCAGATGCAGCCCTGGCTGCCTATCCGGAATTGGGCTGTACAGGAAATCCGCAAGAGGTGAGAAGATCCCAAGGCCCCCTTCCGGGCGCCGAAGCTAATTTTTGTGCCGGAAAGGAACAAAGCTTTACCTTCCTGCAGGACGTATTGCAAGAAGTAATGCAACTTTTCCCATCCACTTATATTCATATCGGGGGCGACGAAGTAGATAAAAAATGTTGGGAGAACTGTGCTTTATGCCAACAAAGGATGAAAACAGAAGGGCTGCAAAACGTAAAGGAATTGCAAAGTTATTTCATAAAAAGAATAGGCAAGTTCATAACAGCCAAAGGCAGAAAAATGATTGGATGGGATGAAATACTCGAAGGAGGATTAGCACCTAATGCTACAGTAATGAGCTGGCGTGGGGAGAAAGGCGGAATTGAAGCGGCCAAACTCCAGCACGATGTAATAATGACACCCTCTAGGGTACTTTATTTTAATAGATATCAGGCCGATACCCTGGCTGTTCAACAACCACTTGCTGCAAAATTCACAATTAATACGCTACAGAAAGTATACGATTACGAACCGATACCAAAGGAATTAACAGCTGCCGAGTCCCGTTTTGTACTGGGATCTCAGGGCTGTATTTGGACCGAATTTATTTCTTCAGTGCCTCATCTACAACAAATGACCATGCCGCGCATGCTGGCCTTGTCAGAAGTTTTATGGTCGCCTCTAGAGAACAAGAATTGGAACAAATTCAAAAGCAAGGCGCATTCGCATTCAAAAAGGCTGGGAGATCTGGGGGTTGTCGTATTTACATCAGAACTGAATCCTTAAGATTTAATTTGGAAAAATAACTAAAACTATATATTAAATAAAACATGACTATTTCATTAAAAAAAGACTACCGATTGCTACTTTGGGGATGGATATTAGCCCTGTCAGTGCATACTATTTCTGCCCAGCAAAGCAGTACTTCACAATCGAGACAAGCAGTTTCCTTAAATAAAAACTGGAAATTCCATTTGGGAAGTGCCAATAATCCGGCTAAAGATTTTGATTATGGGATTGTTCGTAATTTTACAATCGCCGGTGGTGGTGGCGGGGCTGTAAGTCCAAAATTTGACGATAGCAAATGGCGCACGGTAAATGTGCCTCATGATTGGGCAGTTGAACTTCCTTTTGAATACCATAAACATTTTGACGTTCAAAGTCATGGTTACAGACCTGTTGGTGGTTTTTACCCGGAGAACAGCGTGGGCTGGTACAGAAAGCGTTTTAATGTAGATAAAGAAAAAGAAGGACAACGTTTTGTACTTCGATTTGAAGGGGTGTACCGCGATTTTAAATTATGGGTGAATAACAATTACATTGGAGGCAATTTTGGTGGCTATACCGAAAGCTCTTTCGATATCACAGATTTTATCGAATTTGATAAAGAGAACTTAATCGTTCTTCGCGTTGATGCGACTCAGTATGAAGGCTGGTTTTATGAAGGAGCGGGTATCTATAGAAATGTAGCTTTAGAAACTTTTACTCCCGTTCACATACCGGAATACGGCGTTTATGTGTATGCGAAAGTAGAGAAATCACAAGCAAAAGTAATTGCTCAAACAACAGTAAAAAATCAAGAAGGTAAAACTGCAGAATGTACGGTATCTTCTTATGTGATGGATGCCAAAGGGACAAAAGTTACCCCAACTAGAACAGAGAAATTAAAGATAAAAAACAACGAAACCCAACAAGTTGAACAGAATTTTTCTATCAAAAATCCGCTATTGTGGGGTCTTAACACGCCTAATTTATATCGATTAGTATCGATCGTAAAAAAAGATGGGAAAATAATTGATACTCTTTCAACAGAATTTGGAGTTCGAACTTTTGATTATAACGCTACTACAGGATTTTCTCTAAACGGAGAATCGATGAAGATAAAAGGGATGTGTGTGCATCAGGATCACGCAGGCGTTGGATCGGCCGTGCCGGATGCTTTAGTATTTTACAGAATAAAACTTCTAAAAGAAATGGGAGTCAATGCCTACCGTTGCAGTCATAATCCGCCTTCAAAATCAGTTTTGGAAGCCTGTGATAAGCTGGGTATGATGGTGATGGATGAAATTCGCGTAATTGGTACCGGAAAAGAATATTACGAGCAATTTGAAAAATTGATTTTAAGAGACCGCAACCACGCCAGCATCATGCTTTGGAGCCTTGGAAACGAGGAAACAGGAGTTCAAAACACCGATTTGGGCAGACGCATGGCGCATACCTTGGTACAACGTCAAAGAGAATTAGATCCTTCACGTTTGAGTACGTATGGTGGAAATAACGGAATCAATTTCAAAGGAATCAACCAGGAAATGGATGTGAGAGGTTTTAACTACCACATCAAAGAATTAGACGATTACCACAAAGAACATCCTACACAACCGATGGTTTTTAGCGAGGTGTCTTCTATGGTAAGCTCCAGAGGAATGTATGCCAAAGATTCGATAAAAGGCTATCTTCCGGATTATGATATGAACAAACCGGGCTGGGGACAAAGAGCCGAAGAATGGTGGAAGTTTACCGTGGACAGACCTTGGCTGATGGGCGGTTTTGTTTGGACCGGTTTTGATTACCGTGGGGAACCAACTCCCTTTACTTGGCCGAATGTTAATTCCCATTTTGGGATAATGGATGTTTGCGGATTCCCTAAAAACACCTACTATTACTACCAAAGCTGGTGGACGGATAAAGACGTTATCAAAATTTATCCGCACTGGAACGGCCACAAAGCGGGAGATAAGGTAAATGTATGGTGCAATACTAATGCCGATGAAGTGGAACTGTTTTTAAATGGTAAAAGCTTAGGTAAGAAAACCATGCCACGCAACAGCCATTTAGAATGGGACGTTATTTACGAGCCGGGCAAATTAGAAGCAGTTGGCTTGAAAAATGGCAAAATAATCCGCACCGCTGTCGAAACCACTACAGCCCCATACCAAATTGTCTTGACTCCGGACCGCCAAGCTATAAAGGCTGACGGAAATGATGTCTCGGTTATCAATGTAAGCGTTCTGGACAAACAAGGCAGAGAGATTCCTGATGCGATGAATTTGATTCAATTTAACTTAAAAGGCAATGCTACTGTCTTAGGGGTGGGTAATGGCGATCCAAGCTCACACGAAGCTGATAAATGCATGGACGGCAACTGGAAGCGTTCTTTATTTAATGGAAAATGCCAAATCATTTTGCAGTCTATGGATAAAGAAGGTGAATTTAACCTTACAGCCGCAGCCGAAGGGGTGCAAGCGGCAGCCGTTTCAATAACGATGAAAAATAAATAGAAATGAAAAGATTTAATATACCAGCAATAGTGCTTGCCTTATCCTGTAGTTTTTGCGTTCAGCTATCGGCCCAAAATAAGACAGCAAAAAGACCCAATATTGTCATTATCATTTCGGATGACCATGCCTTTCAGGCCATTGGGGCCTATGGCAATACCATGAAACCAACGCCCAATATTGACCGTATTGCCCGCGAAGGGGTTCTGTTCAATAAAGGCTATGTGACCAATTCGATTTGCGGACCGAGCCGCGCGGTGATTCTAACGGGCAAATACAGCCATAAAAACGGATTTAAAGACAATGAAAATTCGCGTTTTGACGGAAGTCAGGATAGCTTTATCAAGCAACTAAAAGGCTCCGGCTATGAAACGGCTTGGATTGGAAAATGGCATCTGGAAACAGACCCCCAAGGTTTTGATTATTGGCAAATTTTACCCGGGCAAGGCCAGTACTACAATCCGGATTTCCACATGATGGACGGTACTAAAAAACGCACCGAAGGCTATGTCTCGGATATAGTCGAAGATGTTTCCGAAAATTGGTTGGACAATCGAGACAAAGACAAACCTTTTTGTCTGGTTATAGGACATAAAGCCACTCACCGTACTTGGATACCGGATACTCAGGATATGGGGAAATTTGACGATGTTACTTTTCCTTTGCCTCATAATTTCTATGATGCTTACAAAAATCGGGAAGCGGCCAAAGTGCAGGATATGTCTATTGCCGAAACCATGGTGATGGGATATGATCTTAAAGTTTTTGAGGACGAAGCCGCCGCTAATCAGGAAGGAACGGTTTCCAGAATGAATGCCGAGCAGCGTAAAAAGTTTGACGCCTATTATTTGCCCATAGCAGCCGATTTGAAAGCTCGTAATTTAAAAGGAAAAGAATTGACCGAATGGAAATTTCAGCGCTACATGCGCGATTATTTGAGTACGGCAGTTTCATTAGACCGAAACATTGGCCGCACCTTGGATTATTTGGATAAAAATAATTTGACAGAGAATACCATCGTGATTTATATGTCGGATCAGGGGTTTTATTTGGGGGAACACGGCTGGTTTGACAAGCGTTTTATTTATGAGGAATCCTTCAGAACCCCCATGGTGATGCGTTATCCGGGAGTGATTAAGCCCGGAACAGTGTCCAATGATTTGGTGATGAACCTGGATATTGCTCCTACAATGCTTGATGCGGCCGGAGTGGCCATCCCGAAAGACGAACAGGGACAGTCGTTTTTGCCGTTACTTAAAGATAAAAAAGCCAAAGGACGTGAGGCCATCTATTATCATTACTATGAAAACGGCGAACATGCCGTATCACCGCATTTTGGGGTAAGAACCAAACGATACAAGCTGGTGCGTTTTTACAAAAGAGTGAGTTCTTGGGAATTGTATGATTTAAAGAAAGATCCCAACGAAATGAATAATTTATATGGGAAAAAAGGGTTTGAAAAAATCACCGCTCAGATGAAAGTGGAACTCAACAAACTGATTGCGCAATACGACGATCAGGATGCCAGAAAGATCTTGACGGCGAATTAAGTTCGATTTTAGAAGTGAAATTATTTTTAATGCCAATCAAGGCTTGAAAGTCATGATTGTTTATGATAATTAATTAGCTCCAGAGGAGCGAAATGTTTATAGAATTTAAGATTTGTGTAAAAGTTCCGGAGGGACGGTATATAAATTCAAGCGTTGATTCGCATTTTAGGTGATGTTCTCATGATAGTTAATTAGTCATAAATAGGTCGCTCCGATGGAGCTTTGAATCAATTCAATTATACTTTCTATAGCTATTTCGCTGCTGACGGAGCTTTACCGTTGGAGCTTTATTCATTATAAGCTCCAGAGGAGCGAAATGTTTATAGAATTTAAGATTTGAGAAAAAGTCCCAGAGGTACGCTATTTTGCTCCTAACAGAGCTTTATTATATGACTTTATATTCATTATAAGCTCCAGAGGAGCGAAATGTTTATAGAATTTAAGATTTGAGAAAAAGTCCCAGAGGTACACTATTTTGCTCCTAACAGAGCTTTATTATATGACTTTATATTCATTATAAGCTCCAGAGGAGCGAAATGTTTATAGAATTTAAGATTTTTGTAAAAGTTCCGGAGGGACGGTATATAAATTCAAGCGTTGATTCGCATTTTAGGTGATGTTCTCATGATAGTTAATTAGTCATAAATAGGTCGCTCCACTGGAGCTTTGAATCAATTCAATTATACTTTCTATAGCTATTTCGCTCCTAACGGAGCTTTACCGTTGGAGCTTTATTCATTATAAGCTCCAGAGGAGCGAAATGTTTATAGAATTTTACCAAGAGGACTATAATAGCAAGCTCGCCTTTGCAAACACCAATAAAGTATAGCGTCCCGAATAGAAAGAGCAGAACCATAAAAGAACTACTAACAAATAAAATTGATTTTGATGAAAAAAGTGCTACTTATTGCTTTCTTACTGATGATTAATCCCTTGCTAAAAAGTCAGACGATCAACCAGAGTATCTCCTTTTCGGGTACTGCAAACAGCTTAGCTTCCTTTGGTAATATCAACGAATTAAACGGAGTCAGTCAATTCTCTTTTGAAGCTTGGGTGTATATCAATCAGTGGAATGAAAATAGTTATATTTTTCGAAAAACAGCTTCTACAACCAGCAGAATTGATCTTCAGTTAGGGCCTGTAGCGACTAAGAGATTGTATTTTCATGTGGCCAACGGAGCGAATACTTATGCTGCTCTTGATAATTCAGCGATTAATGTGGGGCAATGGAATCATATTGTAATGGCTTATGATGGTACGAAGTCTGCTTATAATAGGATTCGCATTTATATAAACGGTACTCAGGCGACAACGGGTATTTGGTATTCTTCCGGGAATGGATTGCTTGCTGCAACGACTCCTGTCACTACAGCTGATTTTGAACTGGGAAAAAACTTTAATGGTAAGATTGACGAGGTGAAACTTTGGAATCATGCCCTAACAGCATCAGATATTGATAGGAAGAACACGATTAATAAATACCATCCTTTGTATGCCAATCTGATTTCCTATTGGAAGATGGACAAAAACGCTACATCCGTAATTGATACAAAAAACAATTATAAGGGTACGCTCTCAAGTGCTTCATTTTCTCCGGTTACGGATAATAACACATTCAAATATAAGATTGTCAGTAGTTATATACGGTCTAATTTTTACGAAAGCGGCCAAATCAGTGAGGAGTATATTCGAAACAATAATGATATAATATATATGGCAGCTAGTCCGTATGCCAATGGGGATTTGTTCTTTGATTTCCCCGTCAATGATGGGGTATTAAATAATGCCGCTTATATGTCAGGTTTTGATTCCAGAAATGGCCTGATGGATTTTTCGGGTACCGCTGCTTCAATGAATTGTGGTAGTGATTTGCTCAATAAAGCGAATGGAGGGGCAACGGCTTTTTCTTTTGCAACATGGGTCTATATTGACCAATGGGTGGAGAACAGCAGTATTTTTAGAAAATACGAATCGGCAACTAAAAATTTTGATTTGCAGCTAGGGGCGGCAGCCACAAATCAATTGATCTTTCACCTTTCAAATGGGGCAGATAATTATGTGACGGCAGAGAATTCAGGAATTGCCACAGGGGGATGGCACCATGTTGCTGTAACTTATTCAGGGAATACTTGCGCCTATCAACAGCTCAAACTCTATGTTGATGGAATTGCTGTCCCAATAGCATATAAAAACGGGGATGGTTTACTGTCCACAACGGGGCCCTTTATCAGATCAAATTTTGAATTAGGAGTAAACTTTGACGGTAAACTCGATGAAACCAGTGTCAGTCAAATAAGCCTGAGTAGCAGCGAAATTAATGCATTGATGAACAATCAAATCGTGGTAGACACCTGGAATGAAACAAAAACGACTGCTTACTGGAAATACGATGATGCCTCAAAACCGGAAAAGGATTCCAGAACATGGCTTAGTGTTTTAGAAGGCCTGAAACAAACAATGACGGGATATGATGGAGCAGAAATTCGTCTGGGAATTATTGGTGGAGATTGGAAAACCATGATAAAGACAGAGCCTGCTAGAATTAATTTTGCCAATAAGGTCAAAAGCATTGTAGAAACCTATGGTTTTGATGGAGTCGATTTGGATTTTGAATGGTGTACCACCACACAGGAATGGTCTGATTATAGCGCTACTATAGTGACGTTGAATAGCATTTTGTCTCCAACTTCTAATTTTAGTGTAACCTTACATCCTTTGTACTATAAAATCAGCCCGACTGCAATAGCAGCACTTGATTATATATCGATTCAGTCTTATGGACCAAGCCCCGACCGTTATCCATACAATGAATTTGTAAACAATGTGGATGCCATGCTGGCTTATGGCTTTCCTGCTCAAAAACTCATCATGGGATTGCCATTCTATGGCGTAACTACTGATAATTCCAAAATTACGGTCAGTTATAAAGGGATTGTAAATAAATACCCCACACTTGACCCCCTATCAGATCAAGCAAATATGGATGTGAATGTAACGACAGGGAATGGTTGCGGAGCAACTGGAGAGCTACAGTCCAAAAGCATCACTTATAATGGACAGCAAACCATCATCAATAAAACAAAATTGGTAAGCGACAGGGAATTGGCTGGTGTGATGTATTGGGATATGGCAACTGATGTCGATTATACAAACCAATTATCCCTTCTAAGAGCTTTAAATAGTGTAATGAATGCAAATGTCGAACAAATTCCATTAGAAGGCGTATCCAGTCGCAATACGAAGGCATTAAAATCCGAAGAGAATAGGATTCCGGTACATTCAGATTTTTGGGTTTATCCAAACCCTGCCAAAAATAGTTTCACCGCCGAAGTAGCAACAGAACAAAAAGGAAATATCAAAATATTTAGCGTTACAGGTCAAGAATTATTCACTAAATCCCTGAGCAATCAGCAGAAATTAGACATCAATATCAGTAATTTTAAACCGGGTTTGTATATGGTGAAATTTTTTGATGAAAAAGGAACAGCTAAGTCAGCCAAACTTATAATTAACTAGCACGGAGTACAATGTATAAGGATAACTTGTTCAAGCTTTTTTATTCGATACTAAAATAATAGTTTTTAGGCTAGTCAAAGTATCGGCTACCCCAAAAAAAACAGCATAGCTATAACAGAGATAGTATACAAATACGGCATGGATATATCAGCTACCCAAAAAAATAGGCATAACTATAGGTCTTGTATAGCAATAACAGGATTTATTTAATAAGCGGTATAGATTTTAGGAGGAGTCATAATTATTTCAGGACAGGACATATAGCATAGATATAGTACTGATATAGCATAGATATAGTACTAATATAGTATGGATAAAGCATAGATAGTGTATGGATAAAGCATAGATAGTGTATGAACTGGGAATCAATGGTGCTGGCCTTATTTTAACTTCCTATTAGTAGTTGATAAGGCCAAAACCAAGAATACAATCCTTATTTTTGCAGTTCTAAAATGGGATCACTTACAAGATGAATACAAACAAACTGCATCAAACAAGAATATCGGCGCTAGACCTTGCAATAGTAAGGGATGGAGGAACTGCATCTGAAACTTTTAAAAACAGTGTCAATCTGGCCCAACAGCTGGAAAAATGGGGTTATCATAGATTCTGGTTAGCCGAACATCACAATATGCCCGGAATTGCCAGTAGCGCCACTTCAATATTGATTGCTCATATTGCGGCGGCCACCAAGACTTTAAGAATAGGATCCGGAGGAATTATGCTTCCTAATCACGCTCCTCTAATTATTGCAGAACAGTTTGGAACCTTAGCCACTCTTTTTCCAAACCGAATCGATCTGGGCTTGGGACGTGCCCCTGGAACCGATCAGTTTACCGCCTCGGCCTTGAGAAGGGATGAACATGCCGCGATGGAATTCCCCGCCAATGTACAAGAATTACAACTTTATTTATCAGAAGGGAATAAAAACGGACGAGTTCGAGCCATTCCGGGAGAAGGCTTAAACATCCCAATATGGATTTTAGGCTCCAGCACCGATAGCGCTTACTTAGCCGCTTCCTTGGGACTGCCTTATGCTTTTGCCAGTCATTTTGCACCGGCACAACTTCATACTGCCATAGCCATATACCGCAATAATTTTAAACCATCAACCTATTTAAAAGAGCCTTATGTGATCGCTTGTGTAAATGTGATTGCCGCCGATACAGACAAGGAAGCCCAGAGACTGGCCACTTCTTTCAAGAAATTATTCCTTGGAATCATCACAGGAAACAGACAACAGCTTAAAGAACCTGTAAATCCCGATGAGGATTTTATGGATCCAATGGAAGAGGCTGCTTTACAACAAATGATTGCTTACACTTTTATAGGCGGACCAGAGAAACTAAAAAAAGAATTGGAACAATTCCTGGAGCATACTAAAGTGGACGAACTAATGGTAGCCTCAGCTATTTATGAGCATCAAGCAAGACTTCGTTCGTACGAAATTTTGGCAGAAATAAAAAAAGAAACGCTTTAGATCTAACTGATTTAATTAAGAGTCAAGGCTCCTAGGATCTCTTCGGATAAAAAGGGACCACCGGGATATTTAGCCGTATAATCCAGATTAAGCCATACCTGACCGCGTTCATCAATATGATAATGCAGTTGTTTTTTATGGCTTTCTTTCACAAACAAGATGTTTTTAATCAAATAATTGACGGTTTCAAGGTCGTTTAGCGTTCCTATCAATATTTCAGGGTAAATGTGTCCTTTAGTATGAATCAATCTTGGCGTCCCGCCAATGGCTCTAACAGCCGCTGCCATCAAGATCGAATGATCGTCGCAATCTCCCGAAAAATATTCCAAAGATTCACTTGCAGTGGCGATATAATCTCCATCTTTTGGATCGCTGACATAGTTCCAACGGCGGTTGATTTCCTTAAAAACAGCAAAACATTGGATAATAGTTCTGTAATCCGAATAGCCTTTGACGTTCTTGAAATGCTTTGACGTGGCCATGATAGCAAAATTTCTTACCTTAGGATTCTTATACTCAATGGCGCTAACAATCTTTGATTTATTGGGAAAAGGAAGCAACTTAGCAATGATAATATCCTGTGGATTCGGATTATCTGACATGGTGTACATCATCGAATTATAATCCTCAAAAACACTTTCAAATCCGTAATTGCCAAAAACAGTTCCATAAAACAACACCAAAACATACAAAATAATGCAAATGATTATGATGGTTCGCAACAAACGCAGTATTAATTGAATAATGACGATAATTGCAAGAAAGAGCAATATGCGGTCAAGATTCAAAGGCCAGTTAAGTTCAATTAAATTTTGATGGGCTATAATAAAAACAGGAATGGCAATCAAAATGTTTAAAACAAAGATAATGACATCATCCCAGGGTTTTTTCACCTGAAAGCGTTGTTTAAAACCCTGAAAAGAAATTTGTTTTATTTTTATCATACCGACGATAAAAACAGTAATCTAGACTGTTCTTACAATTTCATCAAAAGTACCTATTTTATCTATAATTTTCAGTTGAAATAATTGATTTTGGACATCATTTAGTGTTTTTTGCGATAATTGTTTTTCAGACCACTCGGTTAAAGACAGCCATTCTTGTATGTCTTCGAGCTTTTGATTGTAATTAGAGGCCAAAGTTTTATCGATAGCTGTTACCGCTTTAAAACTTTTTGTTGTTTCATTAATAATGTGTAACAGTTTCGAAATAATTTCGGGATTCTTTTCTAAAACTGCATCGCGAACAGCAATAACAAAACAAGGCCAAGGAGTTGGACAATCAGCTACTTTTCTAAAAATTCCCTGATCTACCAAAGGTTTCGTCATAAAACGTTCCCACATAAAATAATCGGCTGTTTTGTTTGCCAAGGCATCGACTGCTCCATCAATGGTATTGACAATTTCAAATTGTAATTTATCCGCTTGCCATCCTTGATTGTCGGCATTAACATAGGCCATCAGTTGAGAACCGGAACCCAAACGGGAAATGGCCGCTTTTTTGTTTTCCAAATCCCCTAAAGTATAATAATCTGATTTTGCAGCAACGTGAATTCCCCATATCAAAGGCGATGCAACGTAAACCTGGACAATTTTACTCGGATTTCCGGCAACGATATCTTTTATGATTCCTTCTGTTAGAATTACTGCTACATCAGTTTCACCCGAGCGCAGCATCTGGCACATTTTTCCAGTTCCTTCGGGAACATCCGTCCATTGCAAATCAATATTTTCTTTTTCGAATGTGCCATTTTCAATGGCTAAGTGCCAAGGCAGATTAAAATGTTCCGGTACACCGGCTATTTTTAGTATTTTCATCTTTATGAATTTGATGCTAAAGGTACTAACAGAAAATTAGAATGAGTCAAAAAAAAGGAGTCAAATTTTGTTTTTTGAACTATTCCAAAAATAAAAAGCTTTCTTTGAAATAGTTAGTTTCAAAGAAAGCTTTTAACACAAATGGAAAAATTATTAGATCATTTCCTCAAGCTGGCATTCACTTTTCATACTTTTGTTTTCGGTAAAACGACTGTGCCATGAGAGTGCCTCACTCAAAATGTGTGGAGTATGACCGCCTAAAGCTTGAGCTCTATTGCAATAATCTTCAAGTTGCTCTTTATAATCAGGATGTACACAGTTTTTAATAATAACTCTGGCACGTTCAACAGGTGCTAAACCTCTTAAATCGGCCAAACCCTGTTCGGTTACTAAAATATCTACATCATGCTCTGTGTGGTCTACATGCGAAACCATCGGCAGAACGTGTGAAATAGCATTATTTTCTTTTGAAGCTGATTGCGTAACAAAAACACTTAGATAAGCATTTCGAGCAAAATCTCCGGAGCCACCAATTCCATTCATCATTTTTGTACCAGAAATATGGGTTGAGTTAACGTTTCCGTAGATGTCAAATTCAATTGCAGTATTAATTGCGATTATTCCCAAACGTCTAATCACTTCGGCAGCATTACTGATATTTTGTGGCCTTAATATCATTTTGTCTTTATAGAAGGAAAAATTATTCATTATTTTTGAATAACAATCTTTTGAAACCGTAATCGAAGAAGCGGAAGCAAATGTCATTTTTCCGGAATCAATAAGGTCAAAAGTACTGTCTTGTAAAACCTCTGAATACATGCTTAAGTTTTCGAATTTACTATTTATAAAGCCTGAAAGTACCGCATTTGCAACTTTTCCAATTCCGGCTTGTAAGGGCAGTAATGAATTTGAAAGCCTTCCTGAGGCCACTTCTTTTTCAAAAAATTGTAAAAGATGATGGGCAATTGCAGTGGTTTTTTCATCAGCAGCGGCAATGTCAGCAGGGCTGTCTTGAGCTTCCGTAAATACAATTCCAATTACTTTAGCAGGATCAATAGAGATGTATTCACTTCCAATTCGAGTATCAACTTTAGTTATTGGAATGATTTGCTTGTTGGGATATTCTTTTTGAAGAAATACATCGTGAATACCTTTGAGCTCGACAGGAAATGAGGTGTTAATCTCGATTATAATTTTATCAGCCAAGGCAGCAAAAGTTGCTGAGTTTCCAATTGATGTCGAGGGAATTATATTTCCATTTTCGTCCACTTCTGAAGCTTCAATTATTGCGATATCCATTTTAGGAAGGTGTCCATTTTGTAGTAGTTCAGCCGTTTCACTTAGATGTTGATCTATATATAAAACCTCATTATTATTAATGTGCTTTCTTAAAGTTGCATCTGCTTGAAAAGGCATTCTTTTAAACAAGGCTCCACAGCTAGCTAAATCAGCATCTGTTGTATGGCCTAAAGAAGCTCCAGAGATGAGTGTTATGGAGATGTTTTCTAAAGCAGCTCTTTTTGCAAATGCAGGCAAAACAGATTTGCTATCTCCTGCTTTTGTAAAACCACTTGTGCCAACGACATCATTATTATTTATTAATTTTGAAGCTGTTTCAGCTGAAATTATCCTATCTTTATATCTTTCAAAAAGTAATCTGTTAGTCTCTGTCATATTAAATTTTTATTATAAATAAGCCTATATATTGGTAATTTATTAAAATAAGTGTTTTGTTTTTGAGATATGGTAAATTTAATTCACTAAATTAATTTTTTTTTTACCTTGTCGGATTATTCAATAAAGACAAAAAAATATTCGTTTAAGACAACTTAAAATCATGCTGCAAGAAAAATATTATTTATCTGAAGTTGACGCAAATGAGAGCAGTATTTATTGTCATCATGACCTAATGGGAGAGTCGTTTATAGAAACTCATTTTCATAAAAAAGCTCAATTTCTTTATACTGAAGGTGGTATTGTTTATGTTAAAACAACAACTAAAACTTATTTTCTCCCTGCACGACATTGCATGTGGATTCCTGCGGGGGTAGAACATAGTATTCATCCTAGTTCTCCTGACGTACTTATGCGAAATTTATATTTTCCTGTAGATAAAACGGAAGATGAGTTTTATAAAAAGGAAGGAATCTACCCGGTCAACGATCTTGTTTTAAATTTAATGTTGTTCACCAATCGGTGGAATGGTCATATTTTAAAAAGTGATAAAAAACGATTTACAATAGCTAAGGCTTTTAAATTGTTGCTTCCTGAAATTTTTAAAGTAAATTTAAGTCTTTCTCTTCCTTTCGCAAAAGAAGCTCGGTTGCAAAGGATTATCGAGTATATGTCTGTTCATTTAGATCAAGTGATACTTTTTTCTGAACTTTCAGAACAATTTGGTTTTAGTGAGCGTTCATTGCATCGTTTGTTTCAAAAAGATTTAGGAATGTCTTTTATGCAATTTTATACCATTCAGCGAATGCTAAAAGCCATTGAATTGATTATTGAAAAAAAACTTCCCATTAATGAAGTAGCCATGAAAGTGGGTTATACTAGCGTGCCCACTTTTTCAAATACCTTTTATAAACTATTAAGTCAACGCCCATCTGATTATTTGAATGGAATTGAAATATTCAAGAAAAAGAAAACGGATTGATTGTAATTATTAAAAGTTAAACAACACTCTTTGTAAGAACTAAATTCCCAAAAGAAGTGCCGTTTAACTTTTATAAAATTTGAATTATTGACTTATTAATTTGTTTAAAGTATAAGCAATCAATTCATCAACGGCTTTATAAGGATCTTCGCTGAAAGTCCCCGAAGCACGATTAGCAATAATAGCATTCAAAGAAAGAGCATTATGTCCTAAAAGCGCCGAAAGTCCATAAATGGCAGCGGTTTCCATCTCAAGATTAGTGATTCTATTGTCTTCAAAAGTAAAATTATCCATTTTAGAATTCAAAGATTCGTCTTGAATATTCAACCTCAAAACGCGACCTTGGGGACCGTAAAACCCACCTGCTGTTGCCGTAATTCCTTTGTGCATGCGATCGCTTTCGATGATTTTCTCCAGTTTTTCAGAGCAGGAAACAACATAAGGTTTTCCTTTGCGTAAATCCCAATTAGTATGCGCAATAAAAGCTTCTTCGATGGCAGTATTTGAAACTTCGTCAATCAAGTAGGAGCGAAGCATGTTGTCGAGTCCGAGTCCAAATTTTGACATCACAAAGCTATCCACCGGTATATCGGCTTGCAAGGAACCTGAAGTCCCGATACGGATAATATTCAAAGAGGTCAGTTTCTCTTTTGGTTTTCTAGTTTCTAAGTCGATGTTAACCAAGGCATCCAATTCGTTGAGAACAATGTCAATATTATCAGGACCAATTCCCGTTGACATCACGCTAATTCTTTTGCCTTTGAACAGACCGGTTTGTGTTTTAAATTCTCTCTTTTGCATGGAAAATTCAATACTATCAAAGGCCTGTGTTATTTTTTCGACGCGATTTTGATCCCCCACAAAGATAATATCATGGGCGATGTGTTCCGGTTTCAGATTAAGATGGTAAACGCTTCCGTCCGGGTTTAGTATTAATTCAGATGATTTTATGGCCATTTTTTTTAGGTTTAACCGCAAAGTTCACAAGGTTTTTCGTAAAGTTTACAAGATTTTTATTAGTTTTTGATTCTTGTTTTAGATCTAAGATCTTAACCTCCAACACGTTTTACTTTAAAGCCTTTTGCTTTAAGAATTTCCATGATTTTATCGCGATAATCTCCTTGAATAATGATCGCATCATCCTTAAAAGTTCCACCTACACTCAATTTGGTTTTTATTTCTTTGGCGAGAATTTTAAAATCTTCATCACTGCCTTCATAACCTTCAATTATTGTTGTGGCTTTGCCTTTTCGTTTTTCAAATTTGCAAATCATAGGTTCTTTTTGAACGTATAATTCGTGGGCAACCTTTTCTACCGCTTCTTCGGGAGCTGGCTCGTGGTCAGGAAAAAGGTTTTTTAATTGGTCTTGTAAGTCCATATTTTATGTTTTATTAATCCGTGTTCTAATTTTTTTAAACTCAAAACGGAATTCTCAAGTATTACAATGTTAAACATAAAGAAAAAAGACATTAAGTAAACTCAATGTCTTTTTATTACTAGAAGTAAAATTAAGGATTATTTTTTAATCAATCCCAAATCTACTAAGCGTTCATATAAATATTCTCCCGCTGTAATATCTTCAAATTGTTTTGGGTGTTCAGCATCAATGCAGTTTTCTAAACAATTCAACGGCATATCACTTACCGGATGCATGAAGAACGGAACAGAATATCTTGAAGTTCCCCACAATTCCCTCGGTGGATTAACCACTTGATGGATAGTCGATTTCAATTTGTTATTCGTATGACGCGATAACATATCACCCACATTGATCACTAATTCATCTGGTTCAGCAATAGCATCAATCCATTCTCCATTATGGTTTTGAACCTGTAATCCTTTGCCTTGAGCACCCATCAATAAGGTAATCAGGTTGATGTCACCATGAGCGGCAGCACGAATCGCATTCTCCGGTTCAGATGTAATAGGCGGGTAATGAATTGGTCTTAAAATCGAATTTCCGTCTTTGGCAAAATTGTCAAAATAGAATTCGTCTAGACCCAATCGCAATGCTAAAGCTCTCAAAACATAAACACCAGTTTTCTCCAGCATTTGGTAGGCTTCTTTGCCTACAGCATTAAAATGTGGTAATTCTTTAACTTCAACGTTTTCAGGGTATTCAGAGGCGTATTTTGAACCTTCGCTAACATACTGTCCAAAATGCCAAAACTCCTTCAAGTCGCCTTCTTTTCTCCCTTTGGCATGTTCAGTTCCAAAGGACACATAGCCTCTTTGACCACCGATACCTGGAATCTCATAACTGCGCTTAGTTTCTAATGGTAAAGCGAAAAACTGTCTAATTTCGCCATACAATTCTTCAACCAATTGATCATTTAAAAAATGACCTTTTAGTGCCACGAAGCCAATATCTTCAAATGCACTTCCGATTTCATTTACAAATTTTTGTTTACGTTTCGGGTCGTCCGAAAGGAAATCACGCAAGTCAACACTAGGAATGTTTTGCATACTGTTAAATGTTTTTTAATAACTTACAAGGCTTTAAAGACCTTGATGATACAAATGTATTGATTAATTTTAAATTTGAATTTTAAAACAGAAAACAAAATAAAAATATATAACAATTTTAAGTCATGCTGTTGTATTTTCTTTATTTTTGATACAACCAAAACACCAAAAAATGAATTTTGACAAGAAAAATCTATCCAACGAACTTTTATTAGACTTATATAGAAAAATACTAAAGCCCAGATTGGTAGAAGAAAAAATGTTAATTCTCATTCGGCAAGGAAAAGTAAGCAAGTGGTTTTCCGGTATAGGTCAAGAAGCGATAGCTGTAGGGGTAACCGCCGCTTTAGATGCTGATGAATACATCTTGCCGATGCACCGAAACTTAGGAGTTTTTACCGCAAGAGATATTCCTTTGTACCGCCTTTTTTCACAATGGCAAGGGAAAGCTAATGGTTTTACTAAAGGCCGTGATCGCAGTTTTCATTTTGGATCCCAAGAATATAAGATTATTGGGATGATTTCGCATCTTGGTCCTCAATTAGGCGTGGCCGACGGAATTGCATTAGCTAATAAATTAAAAGAAAACGGAAAAGTTACCGCTGTTTTTACTGGAGAAGGAGCCACCAGCGAAGGAGATTTTCACGAAGCCTTGAATATTGCTTCGGTTTGGGAATTGCCCGTTTTGTTTATTATTGAAAATAATGGATACGGACTCTCAACACCTACAAACGAGCAATACCGATGCGAAAACCTTGCCGATAAAGGAATTGGTTACGGTATGGAAAGCCATATTGTTGACGGTAATAATATCTTGGAAGTGTATACTCTTTTAACCGAATTGAAAGCATCCTTGAATAAGAACCCGCGTCCTGTTCTCTTAGAGTTTAAAACCTTTAGAATGCGCGGACATGAAGAGGCGAGTGGTACAAAGTATGTCCCTCAAGAGTTGATGGATTTATGGGCAGCAAAAGATCCGGTGGAGAACTACAGGAAATATTTATCTGAAAATGGAATCCTGACTGCTGATTATGACGCCGCTCTACAAGATGAAATAAAAAAAGAAATTGAACAAGGCTGGGCATTAGTCAATGCAGAATCTGAAATTAAATCGACTTATACAGATGAGTTAAATGATGTGTACAAAGATTTTGTATATGAAGAAGTTACCCATTCAGAAGAAGTAGAAAACATTCGTTTTATCGATGCCATATCCCAAAGTTTAAAACAATCGATGGAAAGGTTTCCTAAGTCGGTTATTATGGGCCAAGACATTGCCGAATATGGAGGTGCTTTCAAAATCACCGATGGTTTTGTGGCTCAGTTTGGTAAAGATCGAGTTCGGAATACGCCTATTTGTGAAAGCGCTGTGGTTTCGGCAGCAATGGGATTATCAATCAACGGATACAAGGCGATTGTAGAAATGCAATTTGCTGATTTTGTCTCTACCGGCTTTAATCCCATTGTCAATTTATTGGCCAAATCGCATTACCGTTGGTTGGAAAACGCCGATGTGGTGGTGCGTATGCCTTGCGGAGCGGGAACGCAAGCGGGACCTTTTCATTCGCAAACCAATGAAGCTTGGTTTACCAAAACTCCAGGGCTAAAAGTGGTTTATCCCGCCTTTCCTTATGATGCCAAAGGTTTATTGAACACATCGATTAATGATCCAAATCCGGTGCTGTTTTTTGAACACAAACAATTATACAGAAGCGTTTATCAAGATGTACCAAAGGATTATTATACGATTCCTTTAGGAAAAGCCACCTTATTGAAAGAAGGAACGGCTGTCACTATTATTTCGTTTGGTGCCGCAGTACATTGGGCTTTAGATACCTTATCAAAAAATCCCGAGATTTCAGCAGATTTATTGGATTTAAGAACGCTACAACCCTTGGATACTGAAGCGATTTATGCCTCGGTAAAGAAAACCGGAAGAGCAATTATTTATCAGGAAGACTCCATGTTTGGAGGTATAGCCAGCGATATTTCGGCAATGATCATGGAGAATTGTTTCGAATATCTTGACGCTCCGGTGAAACGTGTGGCGAGTTTAGATAGTCCGATTCCGTTTACAAAAGCCTTAGAAGATCAATATTTACCCAAAGGAAGGTTTGAAAAGGAATTGAAAGATTTATTGGCTTATTGATTATAGTGATTCTTAAATTTTACAAAGAACTATATTATAATTTGTGGCTTATGGATGCATAATCTATTTTTGAGCATTCTAAAAAAGATAAAATTCTGATGAAACCCTTAAGAGAAAAATTACTTATAAAAGACGCCACAATCAATAAAGTACAGTTTGATACCGAATGGTTTTTTAGTCTTGAGGACATGGCTTTTTATTTAAAAGAAGATCTTTCGGAAGTGGAATTTGTTCATTTGCCAATGCGTATTAACGGGGAAGAAGAGTTGGTGAAATGTGCTACTTTTGAGGATATTCTTAGGGGACGAAAAGAATTATGAAAGGTTTGTGCTCTTTTTTATACCTTTAAAAGCTCAAAAACAATTTATAATATGAAAAAAATATTCCTTTGTCTGCTAACGCTAACAGTATTGGTTTCCTGCAATAAAAAAGCGGAAAAAGTAGATGTTAAAGCTTTAAATGAAAAATTTGACAAATACAAAGAAGGTTTTGTAACGGATCTTTGGAGTCTTTATCCAGACTGGGCTGCAAGTCAAGGTTACCATAAACTAGACAGTGTGTTAGTGATTTCCGATTTGGCTTATAAGAAAAGACAATTGGATTTTGCTCATGCCCAATTGGATTCTTTGGAACAATATGCGATAGAAAACCTGACAGACAACAACAAAACAGATCTCTACATGATTCAAAATCTGTTGAAGAGTTCGATTTTTAGCATAGATAAAATGAAATCCTACGAGTGGAATCCTTCTGAATATAATGTTTGCGGTTCATTTGCAGAGATTCTGAACGGGAATTACGATGCTTTAGACAATCGTTTACAAAACTTTAGTATCAAAATGAATACTATTCCGGCTTATTATGAAGCTGCTAAAAAGAATATCAAAAATCCAACTTTGGAACATACGGCTTTAGCAATTGATCAAAATTTGGGAGGAATATCCGTTTTTGAAAAAGATCTACAAGACGCTTTAAGTAAAAGTAGATTACCGGAATCAGAAAAGAAAACCATCCGAGAAAAGGCTAAAATTGCTGTTAAGGCTATTACAGCTTATGCCAATTGGTTGAAGGAATTAGATAATAAAACGCCGCGTTCTTTTAGACTGGGCGCCACTTTATATGCCGAAAAATTTGATCTGGATATTCAATCCAGTTATAGTTCAGACGTAATTTTTCAAAAAGCAATCAATCATAAGAAAGAATTGCATGAAAAAATGTTTGTTTTGGCAGATAAATTATGGTCAAAATATATGAAATCTACAGCAAAACCATCAGATAAACTGGAACTGATTAAAATGGTAATTGATAAGATTTCGTTGCAACACACAACACCAGAAAAATTCCAATCGGAGATCGAAAAACAAATCCCGGAGCTGGTAGCCTATGTAAAGGAGAAAGATTTACTTTATATTGATCCTTCAAAACCTTTAGTAGTGCGTAAAGAGCCGGCTTATATGGCAGGTGTTGCAGGAGCATCCATTTCGGCACCGGGTCCCTATGACAAGAATGCCAATACTTATTATAATGTAGGAAGTATGGCGGGATGGTCAGCCGAGAATGCAGAAAGTTATTTAAGAGAATACAACGATTACATCTTACAAATATTGAATATCCACGAAGCGATTCCGGGACATTATACCCAGTTAGTTTACAGTAATCAATCCCCAAGTATCATCAAAGCCATTCTAGGCAATGGTGCTATGGTTGAAGGTTGGGCAGTTTATACTGAGCAAATGATGCTGGAAAGTGGCTATAAAAATTCGGATGAAATGTGGTTGATGTATTACAAATGGAATTTAAGAACGACTTGTAACGCCATTTTAGATTACAGTGTACATGTCAAGAACATGAGTAAGGAAGCCGCTTTGGATTTATTGATTAGAGAAGCATTTCAACAACAGGCAGAAGCCGAAGGCAAATGGAAACGCGTTACCTTATCTCAAGTACAGCTGTCATCCTATTTTACAGGTTACATAGAAATATATGAGTTAAGAGAAATACTTAAAAAGGAGCAGGGAGCAAAATTCAAATTGAAAGAGTTTCATGAAAAGTTTCTAAGCTATGGTAGTGCACCAGTAAAATACATCAAGGAATTGATGTTGAAAGAGGTTAAAAAATAGACAAAGAGTAATAAAAAAAGGAGGTCCGCAATGGCCTCCTTTTTTGATCTACAGCATATTTATCGGTTGATTTGTTTTGCTTTTTCCTTAATAATATCGCTGATTTTTCTATTTTCAATTTTACTTTCCAGCCAAGAAATAATATCTAAATATAGAAAAGCTCTCTTTTCGTAAGTGTTTTTTTCCAATTCGATAAACCGCGCTCTCATTTTTACAAACTCTTTTTTGATATCACTCGGATAAATGGAGTTTAAGTTTTTCAAAAAGCGAATGATTTCTTTTTGCACTTCATGCAAGTCATTCATTTTGATTAGAAACTTATAAGTATTTTTCAATTGGTTTTCTAAGTAATAATCTTTTCCTAATTCATAATGGGCAATCAAGCAAAGGATTCTGGAGAAACACATAAGGTCTTCGCGCATCGAAAGATTCTTGTTGTTGATGATTTTTTCTAAATAAAATATAGATTCTTCATATTTTTCTACGCCAAAATAAATAGAAGCAAACTTGTAATAAAACAACATTTCATGGTGTTCATCAAGATGCTCGCTATGTAGTTTTATTTTGTTTAAAATAACAGGAATCAAATATTCACTTTCATCAAAAGTACCTTCCAAAATATGGAAATTCAATTTGTTATTGTATAAATACAAAAAAGATAACGAAGCCACATTGTCATTTACCGGAAAATGAGGATCATCGATTGTTTCTTCTAATAATTCCAGGTAATTCTTGAATTTTGTTTTGTACTTCAACATAAATAAAGACTCCAGAAGATAATGATTTCCTTTTAAGAAAAACACCGGATTCAAATAAATCATATTTTTGTTAGCATAAAAAAGAGTAACCCATTTATTGGCATATTTGTAACAGGCCAAAAAATCCTGTACTAAAAAACTGCGCCAAAGATTAGCATTGTAAAACCAGTATTTTTCCCTAAAACCGAATTTTGCTTCATCTAATTTTGAAATGTGTTTCTTGAAGTAATTGTTTATGTATTTATATTCTTCATCATTCTTTACATAACCTGTTTTGAGCATAATTCCATACAATTGTAGGGATAAATTAGACAGTTTGCTGGAAATAGTATTCTGATAATTCAATTCTTTGGCTTGAATTACCAGTTCATCAGCGCGTCCTTGAATACTTCTGGTGATGTATTGGGACTCAATTAGTTTTTCAAATTCAACAATCTCATAGGCCATGTTCTTCTCGTCATGCTCTAATGCTTGAATTTTTGTTTTGTCCAATATTTTCAAACTCTGCCTGTACAATCCTTTGTTGTATAGAATTGTGGCAAAATCTATTTGTTCCCTTAGTTGGTAACGAACATTTTGACTGGGAATATTCAATCGAATGCTAACCAAAATCTGTTTGTATAAATACGACTTTAAGTTAGATAATTGTACTTTTTTAATGATACCACTTTTCAAAATAAGTTTCTCATCATAAGCCTCTGATTTGTCTAAAATATTAAATAATTCAATAAATTTTGTATTCGAACTGGTCTCAAGTCGGCTTGCAAAAATCTTAAATTGTCTTTTTTCTGATTTTGACAAAGACTTTATTAATACAAATAAAAAATCTTTTTGATGGTTAGCCATTGTAAATTAAAATATAGTAACTAGCTTGTTTACAGGTAGTTAAGGTGTTTTTGTTAGTTTTATAAGTAGTATATTTCACTAAAAGCTGTTTTATAATAAAGTAAGTGAAATCTATTTTTGTTCTCGAGATGTGAAATTACATTAAATAAATGAAAATGAATAGAGAGAAAGTTCAAATTTTTGATACCACTTTGCGAGATGGAGAACAGGTCCCAGGATGTAAATTAGATACCAAACAAAAACTCGTGATAGCCAATCGCTTGGATGAAATGGGTGTCGATATTATAGAAGCTGGTTTTCCTGTTTCTAGTCCGGGAGATTTTTTATCTGTTTCTGAAATAAGCAAGATTGTAAAAAATGCTACAGTTTGCGGTTTAACAAGAGCCGTAAAAAATGATATTGATGTTGCCGCTGCTGCATTAAAATTTGCTAAAAAACCACGTATTCACACCGGAATTGGAACTTCTGATTCTCATATCATTCATAAACTTCAAACCACAAGAGAAGATATTATTGCCAGAGCAAAGTTTGCTGTTGCACATGCCAAGTCTTATGTTGAAGATGTCGAATTCTATGCCGAAGATGCTGGTAGAACCGACAATGATTTTTTGGCCAGAGTTTGTGAGGAAGTAATAAAATCAGGAGCGACCGTTTTGAATATTCCAGATACTACAGGCTATTGTTTACCGGAAGAATATGGTGCAAAAATAAAATACCTGAGAGAAAATGTAAAAGGTATTGAAAACGTGATTCTTTCTTGTCATTGTCATAATGATTTAGGAATGGCTACCGCCAATTCGATTGCAGGAGCTGTAAACGGTGCCAGACAAATAGAATGTACTATTAATGGAATTGGAGAAAGAGCCGGAAATACGGCACTTGAGGAAGTGGTGATGATTTTTAAACAACATCCTTATTTGAATTTATATACAGATATTGATTCTAAACAATTGAACGAAATGAGTCGTTTAGTTTCTGAAAGTATGGGAATGATGGTGCAACCCAATAAAGCTATTGTAGGAGCGAATGCTTTTGCACACAGTTCAGGGATTCATCAAGATGGAGTGATTAAAAACAGAGCTACTTATGAAATTATGGATCCCTTAGATGTGGGTGTCAATGAATCTTCCATTGTTCTTACTGCCAGAAGTGGTAGAGCAGCTTTGGCTTACAGAGCTAAAAAAGTGGGTTATGAATTGACCAAAGTACAGCTGGATATTGTGTATGTTGAGTTTTTGAAATTTGCAGATATTAAAAAAGAAGTTTTGGATGATGATATTCATCAAATCATTGCCATCTGCAAAATACAAAGTGATTTAGTTAGAAATTAGGATTCTTAAAAAGAATGAAGCCATGAATTTAAAAATAGCGGTACTAGCGGGAGACGGAATTGGTCCTGAAGTAATTTTGCAGGCGAAAAAAGTTTTATATGCTGTTGGTTCAGTATATAATCATGAATTTGTTTTTGAAGATGCACTTATGGGAGCTGTGGCTATCGATAAAACGGGAAATCCGCTACCAGAACAAACCCTTAATTTGTGTTTGAATACAGATGCTGTTTTGTTTGGAGCTATTGGTGATCCTAAATACGATAATAATCCCGATGCAAAAGTACGTCCGGAGCAAGGATTGTTGAAATTAAGAAAAGAGTTAGGTCTTTTTGCAAACATTCGACCAATAAAGCCTTACAAAGCCTTATTAGATGCTTCGCCTTTAAAAAGAGAATTTATCGAAGGTACTGATTTTACAATTTTCAGAGAATTAACTGGTGGAGTTTATTTTGGAGAAAAAAAATTAAACGAAGCAGGAACAATCGCTTCTGATTTATGTGAGTATTCAGAGGAAGAAATTTCCCGAATTGCACATTTGGCTTTCCAATCAGCACAAAATAGAAGAAATAAAGTCACTTTGGTCGATAAGGCAAATGTGCTTGAAACTTCCCGTTTGTGGAGAAAAGTAGTCAAAAAAGTCAGCGAAGATTATCCTGAAGTAGCATTGGATTTCTTATTTGTAGATAATGCCGCGATGCAAATTATATTAAACTCAAAACAGTTTGATGTCATTTTGACTGAGAATTTATTTGGTGATATTTTATCCGATGAAGCCAGTGTAATAACAGGGTCAATCGGATTGTTAGCCTCGGCTTCATTGGGAAAAACAAATGCGCTTTTTGAACCTATTCATGGTTCTTATCCGCAAGCAGCCGGAAAAAACATTGCAAATCCGATTGCTTCTATATTATCTGCTGCTTTATTATTGGAGCATTTTGGACTTTTTGAAGAAGCCAAAAATGTGTATGAAGGAGTAAAAAAATCTATTGAATACCAAGTGGTCACCATTGATTTAAATCCGGGATCGACATTTGGAACCAATGAAGTTGGGGAGTTTGTCTCTAATTTTATTCTAAACAAGGATGACTTATTGTATTTCAATAGAAATAATGTCCATATAGGACAGTCGACTATTGTCTAATAGACAATAGTCAAAAGACATTAAATAATCTGGATTGATATATTTTTTAGTTGATATATTTTTTTGTTTCATTTGTTTTTATACATTTGGCACATCAAAAAAAGATAAATGAAACTATTTGTTATTATTCCTTCAATTATTAATGTCATTGTGATTATCACATGGGCAGAGGGAATGGTATAGATATAAGTAAAAAGATATTTAAAACCTCCCATCTATTTGGGAGGTTTTTTTTTGCAATAAATTTAAAATACACAAACAGAAATAAAATGGAATTAAATAAATACAGCAAGACCATAACGCAAGATGAAACACAACCGGCAGCACAAGCAATGCTGTACGGAATTGGTCTGACTGAAGAAGATTTAAAGAAAGCTCAAGTTGGAATTGTAAGTATGGGTTATGAAGGAAATACTTGCAACATGCACTTGAACGACTTGGCAAAAGATGTGAAAAAAGGAGTTTGGGATGCTGACTTAGTAGGTCTAATTTTTAATACTATTGGTGTTAGCGACGGAATTTCAAATGGTACAGACGGAATGCGTTTTTCGTTGGTTTCACGTGATGTTATTGCTGATTCTATTGAAACAGTTATGGGAGCACAATGGTATGATAGTTTAATTGCTATTCCTGGATGCGATAAAAATATGCCAGGAGCCTTAATTGCTATGGGAAGAGTAAATCGCCCTGCATTGATGGTTTATGGAGGAACAATTCATTCTGGTAAATGGAAAGGAGAATCTTTGAATATTGTATCTGCTTTTGAAGCTTTAGGAAAAAAATTCAATGATACTATAACCCCAGAAGATTTTAAAGGAGTTATTCAAAATTCTTGTCCAGGAGCTGGTGCTTGTGGCGGAATGTATACTGCTAATACAATGTCATCAGCGATTGAAGCCTTGGGAATGAGTTTGCCATACAGTTCTTCTAATCCTGCTTTAAGTGAAGAAAAAAGACAAGAATGCCTTGATGCTGGAAAAGCCATCAGAGTATTATTGGAAAAAGATATTAAGCCAAGAGATATTATGACTCGTGAAGCTTTTGAAAATGCCATTACACTGGTAGCTGTTTTAGGGGGTTCTACTAATGCCGTGATGCACTTGATTGCCATGGCTCATGCTGTAGATATCGAAATAACCTTGGCCGATTTTCAGGCAATAAGTGACAGAACACCTGTTCTTGCTGATTTGAAACCAAGTGGAAAATACATGATGGAAGATTTACACGCTGTTGGTGGAGTTCCTGCGGTGTTGAAATATCTATTGAAAGAAGGATTCATTCATGGTGAATGTTTGACTGTTACTGGAAAAACAATGGCCGAGAATCTTGCCGCTGTTCCAGATTTAAATGATGGTCAAGAGGTGATTCATGAAATTCAAAAAGCACTAAAATCAACTGGAAACATTCAAATATTATACGGAAACCTTGCTTCTGAAGGAGCTGTTGCTAAAATTAGCGGAAAAGAAGGAGAATATTTTGAAGGACCAGCTGTGATTTTTGAAGGAGAATTTGATGTAATTCCAGGTATTCAAGCCGGAAAAGTAAAGCCAGGAGATGTAGTCGTCATCAGGAATTGTGGACCAAAAGGTGGTCCAGGGATGCCTGAGATGCTAAAACCAACTTCTGCCATTATGGGAGCGGGACTAGGAAGTAGTGTTGCTTTGATTACAGATGGTAGGTTCTCTGGAGGTTCACATGGCTTTGTGGTAGGTCACATTACACCAGAAGCCTATGATGGAGGCGGAATTGCTTTAGTTCAAGATGGTGATTTAATTACTATTGATGCAGTTAAGAATACCATCAATTTGAAAATTTCGGATGAAGAATTTGCGGCCAGAAAAGCGAGTTGGGTTCAACCAGCTTTGAAAGCAACCAAAGGAGTTTTATTGAAATACGCAAGATCCGTTTCAAGCGCATCAACAGGATGTGTTACCGATAAATAACGACAAAAGAAAATGAATTTGAAATTTTAGAATTAAAAGTCAAATTCGAAAAATAAAAATACCAAATGGGAAAAACTAAAATATCAGGCGCCGAAGCCGTTATTAGATGCTTATTAGAAGAAGGAGTAGACTTGGTTTATGGATATCCTGGTGGAGCTATAATGCCGGTTTACGACGAATTATATAAATTTCAAGATCAATTACATCATGTTTTGGTGCGCCACGAACAAGGAGCAACCCATGCAGCGCAAGGATTTGCGAGAGCAACAGGAAAAGTTGGGGTAGCAATTGCTACTTCAGGACCTGGAGCGACTAACTTAGTAACTGGAATTGCCGATGCACAAATAGATTCGACACCAATGGTTTGTATCACAGGCCAAGTAGGAAAACATTTATTAGGATCGGATGCGTTTCAGGAAACGGATATTATCGGAATTTCAACTCCGATAACCAAATGGAATTATCAAATTACAGAGGCTTCGGAGATTCCGGAAATCATTGCAAAAGCATTTTATATTGCAAGATCAGGGCGTCCAGGACCGGTTTTGATTGATATTACCAAAAATGCGCAATTCGACGAATTCGAATTTAGTTATAAAAAATGCACCGGGATTAGAAGTTACAATCCAAAACCGACTCTGAACCTTGAAAAAGTACAAGAAGTGGCACAACTAATAAACAATGCCAAAAAACCTTTTATCGTTTTTGGTCAAGGAATTATTCTAGGAGAAGCCGAAGCGGAGTTGAAAGCATTGGTAGAAAAATCCGGAATTCCGGCGGCTTGGACAATTTTAGGTCTTTCGGCTTTGCCAACAGATCATCCTTTAAATGTTGGAATGGTAGGTATGCACGGAAATTATGGACCGAATATTTTGACCAACGAATGTGATGTTTTAATTGCATTGGGAATGCGTTTTGATGATCGTGTGACCGGAAATTTAGCCACTTATGCCAAACAAGCTAAAGTAATTCACTTTGAAATAGATCCAGCCGAAGTAGATAAAAACGTAAAAACAGAAGTGGCTGTTTTGGCCGATGTTAAAGAGGCTTTGACTGCTTTACTGCCTTTTATCGAAGAAAAGAAACACGAATCTTGGCACAATGAGTTTAAGGAGAAATACAAGATTGAATTAGAGACTGTAATCAACGATGAGTTAGAACCAAAGAGAGAAGGAATTTCGATGGGAGAAACAATCGAAATGATTAATAAGCATTCTAAAGGAGATGCAATTATGGTTTCGGATGTGGGACAACACCAAATGTTTGCTTGTCGTTATGCCAAATTCAATTCGACCAAAAGTAACGTTACTTCGGGCGGTTTAGGAACGATGGGATTTGCTTTGCCAGCGGCCATTGGTGCCAAAATGGGAAGACCGGATCGCGAAGTGGTTGCTATTATTGGAGATGGAGGTTTCCAGATGACCATTCAGGAATTGGGAACAATTTTTCAAACCAAAGTTCCAGTAAAAATTGTGGTGCTAAACAATGAGTTTCTTGGAATGGTGCGTCAATGGCAGCAGTTGTTTTTTGACAAAAGATACGCTTCAACGGAAATGATTAATCCTAATTTTATAGCTATTGCCGAAGGTTATTATATTAAAGCTAAAAAAGTAACCAAAAGAGAAGATCTGGATGCCGCAGTTGCTGAAATGATGGCTTCAAAAGAATCTTATTTCCTTGAAGTTATGGTAGAAAAAGAAAACAATGTATTCCCAATGATTCCAACAGGAGCTTCGGTTTCGGACATTAGATTAAGTTAATATTATGGAAAATAAAACATTCACCATTTCTGTTTATTCAGAAAATAACGTGGGCTTACTCAACAGAATATCAGGAATATTCTTAAAGCGTCACATCAATATACTGAGTTTAAATGTTTCAGAATCAGAGATTGAAAAAGTTTCTCGATTTATTATTGTGGTTAACACAACCGAAAAATGGGTACAGAATATTGTAGGTCAAATTGAAAAGCAAATTGATGTTATCAAAGCTTTTTATCATGTTGATGAAGAAACTATATTCTTGGAAAACGCTTTGTTCAAAATAGAATCGGGCTTATTATTTGACGAAAGACAAATTCAGAACATCATAAAAGAAAGTCATTCGGAAATAGTTACGGTATCGAGAGATTTTTTTGTGATTTCAAAATCAGGCCGACGTTCAGATATAGAGGAATTATACAAAAAATTAAAACCTTTCGGAATCATGCAATTTGTGCGTTCAGGAAGAATTTCCGTTTCTAAGGAAAGAATGCAAATATCAACACTATTAGAAGAATTAGAAAAATAAATAAATATAAAAACAATGGCAAATTATTTCAATACATTACCACTTAGATTACAATTAGAACAATTAGGCGTTTGCGAATTCATGGATCAATCTGAATTTGCTGATGGCATCGAAGCATTAAAAGGAAAAAAAGTAGTTATCGTAGGTTGCGGTGCTCAAGGTTTGAATCAAGGTTTAAACATGAGAGATTCTGGTTTAGATATTTCTTATGCTTTGCGCGCTGAAGCGATTGCTCAAAAAAGAGTATCTTATATGAATGCGGCTGATAATGGTTTCAAAGTGGGAACTTATGAAGAATTAATTCCAACAGCTGATTTGGTTTGTAATCTTACACCTGATAAACAACATACTGCTGTAGTTACGGCGATTATGCCATTGATGAAACAAGGATCTACATTGGCTTATTCTCACGGTTTTAATATCGTTGAAGAGGGAATGCAAATTCGTAAAGACATTACTGTAATTATGTGTGCGCCTAAATGCCCTGGATCTGAAGTTCGTGAAGAATATAAAAGAGGTTTTGGTGTTCCAACTTTAATTGCAGTTCACCCTGAAAATGATCCAAACGGAGAAGGTTTAGCTCAAGCAAAAGCTTACGCTGTAGCCACTGGAGGTCACAGAGCGGGAGTTTTAAACTCTTCATTTGTTGCCGAAGTAAAATCGGACTTAATGGGAGAGCAGACTATTCTTTGCGGAATGTTGCAAACCGGTTCAATCTTATGTTTTGACAAAATGGTTGAAAATGGAATCGAGCCAGCTTATGCTTCAAAATTAATCCAATACGGATGGGAAACAGTAACCGAAGCCTTGAAACACGGTGGAATTACCAATATGATGGATCGTTTGAACAATCCTTCAAAAATTGAAGCATACCGATTAGCCGATGAATTAAAAGACATCATGCGTCCTTTGTTTCAAAAACACATGGATGATATTATTTCTGGGGAATTTTCAAAAAACATGATGATTGATTGGGCTAATGACGATATCAATTTATTGACTTGGAGAGCAGCTACAGCTGAAACTAATTTTGAAAAAACAGCGCCAACAGAAGCTCACATTTCAGAACAAGAATATTTTGATAATGGAGTGTTGATGATTGCTATGGTAAAAGCGGGTGTCGAATTGGCTTTCGAAACTATGACAGAAACCGGAATCATCGAAGAATCGGCTTATTACGAATCTTTACACGAATTGCCGTTGATCGCTAATACGGTAGCCAGAAAAAAATTATATGAAATGAACCGAATCATTTCGGATACTGCAGAATATGGTTGTTATTTATTTGACCACGCTTGCAAACCGTTATTGACTGAGTTCATGAAAACCGTTGATACTAATGTAATAGGAAAACCTTTCGCTACCACAAATGGTACTGATAATACAGTTCTTATTGCAGTTAATAAAAGTATCCGTCAACATCCAATTGAAGAAATTGGTGAATGGTTGAGAGAGTCGATGACGGCTATGAAAAAAATATAAAGATTAAATTGAGGAGTTACGACACATGTTAATGTGTTGGAATTTGCACTGTATCATTTATTTCTATAATATTTTGAATTAGTTAAACGATTTATTAAAATTTCAAAAATGAATATAGTTGCTTATTGCATCACTTAGTTTGCAAAGGAGTTGTAAACTAAGTGAGGTGATTCCTTTAATAAAGTGACACTGTTAGAGGGACTATATTCTTATATTATAGCAGGTAATAGTGTATTTAACATCCAAGTTCTTTTAGGTGGTTGGGTTTTGTTGCGTTTTACCGCATATCTTAATGTTGAAATTGTTGTTAATGAAAAAAGGCGGGTAGGAAATCTACTGCGCCTTTTTTGATACATGAGAATTTCACTAAAACAACCTATTATTAGATAAAATACATTTAATTGAATGTTTTTATATGAAATATATTTTTTTTTAATATAATTAATGATTTAAATTGTTTTAAGAATAGAGAGGGATTTAATACATTTATAAAAAATTAAAAAGCATGAGTTATTATAAAATTGAAAATTTAGAACAATACTTTAAACACTATAATAAATCAGTTCGTGAGCCTAGAAAGTTTTGGGGCAAAATAGCCGAAGAAAATTTTACTTGGTACCAATTATGGGACAAAGTAGTAGATTTTAATATGGCTGAGGCTGAAGTAAAATGGTTTACCGAAGCAAAAGTAAATATTACAAAGAACTGTATAGACAGACATCTTAATAAGAGAGGAGACAGAACAGCCATTATTTTTGAGCCTAACAGCCCAGATGAGGAAGCATTACATATCAGTTATAATGAATTGCATCAACGTGTTTGTAAAATGGCCAACGTTTTACGCGAGCAAGGAATTAAAAAAGGAGATAGAGTTTGTATTTATTTACCTATGATTCCTGAACTGGCAGTTTCCATCTTGGCTTGTGCTAGGATAGGAGCGATACATTCGGTTGTTTTTGCAGGATTTTCAGCTTCAGCTGTGGCTAGCAGAATTATTGATAGTGAATGTAAAATGGTGATTACTTCTGATGGTGGTTACCGCGGAAATAAGACAATTGAATTGAAAGGAATTATTGATGAAGCTTTAGTAAATTGTCCTTCTGTTGAAAGTGTATTAGTTGCTAAAAGAACAAATACAGACATTCATATGAAGCCGGGGCGTGATCAATGGTTGCAACCACTTTTTGATGCTGCATCGGATAATAATGTTGCTGAAATCATGGATGCAGAAGATCCTTTATTTATATTGTATACTTCTGGTTCTACCGGGAAACCAAAAGGAATGGTGCATACCACTGCCGGATACATGGTACATACGGCTTATACATTCAAAAATGTATTTAATTATGAGGATAATGATATCTTTTGGTGTACTGCCGATATAGGTTGGATTACCGGACATTCCTATATTCTATATGGTCCTTTATTGAATGGTGCTACAACCGTTATTTTTGAAGGAGTTCCTTCTTATCCTGATTTTAGTCGCTTTTGGGAAATTATCGAAAAGCATAAAATAACGCAATTTTATACGGCACCTACAGCTATACGAGCTTTGGCCAAAGAGAGTTTGGACTATGTTCAAAAATACCCTTTGAAGACTTTAAAAGTGATTGGTTCTGTTGGCGAACCTATCAATGAAGAGGCTTGGCACTGGTTCAACGATCATGTAGGTGGAAAACGTTGTCCGATTGTTGATACTTGGTGGCAAACAGAAACCGGTGGAATTATGATTTCTCCAATTGCATTTGTAACCCCTACCAAACCAACTTATGCTTCCTTGCCGTTACCGGGAATTCAACCTGTTCTGATGGATGAAAAACGCAACGAAATAGAAGGAAATCAGGTAACTGGAAGTCTTTGTATTAAATTCCCTTGGCCTGGAATTGCCCGAACCATCTGGGGTGATCACCAACGCTATAAAGAGACTTATTTTAGTGCCTTTCCAGGTAAATATTTTACGGGTGACGGTGCTTTACGTGACGAAGTAGGTTATTATAGAATTACGGGTCGTGTAGATGATGTTGTCATTGTTTCTGGTCATAATTTAGGAACGGCACCAATCGAAGATGCCATAAATGAACACCCGGCAGTGGCAGAAAGTGCAATTGTAGGTTTTCCACATGATATAAAAGGAAATGCATTATATGGTTTTGTGATTTTAAAAGAATCAGGTGAGTATCGAGATAGAGAAAATCTGTCTAAAGAGATCAATCAACAAATTTCAGACCATATTGGGCCAATTGCAAAACTTGACAAAATTCAGTTTGTTTCAGGTTTACCAAAAACGCGCTCCGGAAAAATTATGCGTCGAATTTTGCGTAAAATTGCTGAAGGTGATTTCTCTAATTTTGGTGATACTTCTACTTTATTAAATCCAGAGATCGTTGACGAAATTAAAGACGAAAGAATTTAAAACCAAAAATAATTAGCCAACTAAAAAACTGCTCCACAAAATGGGGTAGTTTTTTTTTACATAAGCATTTCATTTGAAGGAAATTGCTTAAATTAGCAGGATTATGAAATCGCCATTATCAATAAGTTTGCGTAAGCAAACACAGATAAAAAAAAGGTGACCCGAGCTTGCGAACTGGCGAAGCATACCATATATGACCGCTGATAATTAGATTTTACATATATGAAAATAAAAACTCCTGTAATTATCGTAGGCGGAGGTTTGGCTGGTCTCACAGCGGCAATTCATTTGTTGAAAATAGGAATAGAGGTAATTTTGATAGAAAAAAATGAATTTCCAAAACACAAAGTTTGCGGAGAATACATTTCAAATGAAGTTTTACCTTATTTTCAATGGTTAAACATAGATATTCAAGAACTGAGGCCTGTTTCCATTAGTAAGCTACAATTTTCAATTGAAAACGGTCAAACAATTAATTGCAAGTTACCATTGGGAGGTTTTGGAGTCAGTCGCTATGCTTTAGATGAATTTTTGTATAAAAAAGTTGTAGCTTCTGGTTGTCAAATGATACAAGATAATGTGGAAAGCGTAGTTTTTAGCGACAATCAATTTAAAGTTTCTACTTCAAACAGCGGCATTTTTGAATCTGAAATTGTGCTGGGTGCTTTTGGAAAACGTTCCAATATCGATCAAAAGTTAAGCAGAAAATTTATTCAAAAAAAATCATCATGGTTAGCTGTCAAGGCGCATTATAGGTTTGATTTTCCTGATGATGTAGTGGGTTTACATACTTTTGAGGGTGGTTATTGTGGGCTTTCAAAAGTAGAGAGTAATAGGGTTAATGTTTGTTATTTGACGCATTATGATACTTTTAAAAAATACCTGAATATTGAGGAATTTCAGCAGAAGGTAGTTTCTGTAAATCCACATTTGAAGCTTATTTTTCAAAAGGGCAAAATGCTTTTTGAAAAACCTTTAACAATCAGCCAAATTTCTTTCGAAAAGAAAAATGCTGTCGAAAACCATATACTGATGATTGGAGACAGTGCGGGTTTGATTCATCCTTTGTGCGGCAACGGTATGGCAATGGCGATTCATGGAGCCAAGATTGCTTCGGAATTGACAGGGGATTATTTTAATGCTAAAATTGGTTCAAGAAGCGAATTGGAGCAACGCTACAATACAGCTTGGAAGACTAATTTTGAAGAAAGATTAAAAACAGCTCGTTTTTTAACTAAGATTTTGCAAAGACCAAAACTGACGGGATTTGTCATGCAATTGTTGGTTTTGTTCCCTTCTTTATTGGCTTTTATTATTCGAAAAACGCATGGTAAATCCATCCTTTAAAAAAAATAAATGGGACTAAACACTAAACATCGAATAGACCGACAGGAAATCATAGACGATTTTACTATGGAAGGCGAAGTTTTGCGTGAAGCCTTGGATAAAATTGCCAAAATTAATCAACTTTTAGGAGGAAATAAGCTAACTTTATCTGGAGTCAAAAAGTTGATTTCGAATAATTTGAACACTATTGAAATAACCATTGTAGATGTGGGTAGCGGCAATGGAGACATGCTGCGCATTCTGGCTGATTATGGCAAAAGAAACAATTTGAAATTGAATTTAATAGGGATTGATGCCAATGATTTTACGGTGAATTATGCCCGTCATTTGTCAAAGAGATACGCTAATATATCCTATCGCTGCCTGGATGTTTTTGATAAAGAATTCAACGAGATAAAATACGATATTGCACTATGCACCTTGACCTTACATCATTTTAAAGAAGATGAAATCCTGAAATTAATGTCCGTTTTTTATAGGAATGCTAACCTAGGAATAGTGATTAATGATTTACACAGAAGCGCTATATCTTATCGCTTGTTTCAGTTGCTCTGTTATGTTTTTAGGCTAAATACCATTTCAAGAGAAGATGGATTGACATCAATTTTAAGAGGTTTTAAAAGAGAGGAATTAAGCCGTTTTTCTGAGAAAAATAACTTTAAAAAGTATAATATTCAATGGAAGTGGGCTTTTCGCTACCAATGGATAATTTCAAAAATATGAGTGTAAAAATACATACGGTCAGCAAGCAACTTCCGCGATATTCAAGAACCACGGCCGAAATTATTCCGTTTCTTGATATTTGGCTTTCGGGACAGGATGATCGATTCATCAGGAAAGTAAAGAAAATTTTTGAAGCTGCGGCAGTTGATAAACGCTATTCCATAATGGATCCCATTGAAGTTTTTACCAAAGCATCCTTCGAAGAAAGAAATACCATTTATGTGCGGGAAGTCATTGATTTAGGAGAAAAAGTACTACAAAAATCCTTGGGACAATCCAATTGGAAACCCGAAGATTTAGATTATATCATCACGGTGAGCTGCACCGGAATTATGATTCCTTCTTTGGATGCTTACTTGATTAATAAACTAAAATTACGTCAGGATATTGTTCGGCTTCCTGTGACTGAAATGGGCTGTGCTGCGGGAATTTCGGGAATTATTTATGCCAAAAATTTCCTCAAAGCCAATCCCGGAAAGCGAGCAGCTGTAATTTCTGTAGAGAGTCCTACCGCTACCTTTCAGCTCAATGATTTTTCAATGGCTAATATTGTAAGTGCGGCAATTTTTGGAGACGGAGCAGCCTGCGTCTTGCTTTCTTCTGATGAAGCCGATGAAGGACCGGAAATTCTAGATGAAGAAATGTATCATTTTTATGACAACGAACACATGATGGGCTTTAAACTTACTGATTCAGGCTTGCAAATGATCTTGGATATTGAAGTTCCTGATACAATCGCTTCCCATTTTCCTGATATTATTCATCCTTTTTTAAAAAAGAACAATATGGAAATTAGCGATATTGATCATTTAATTTTCCATCCCGGTGGGAAGAAAATTGTTCAAACTGTTGAAGGTTTATTTTTAGATTTGGGTAAAAATATCGATGATACCAAAGAAGTATTGCGTCTGTATGGCAATATGTCGAGCGCAACGGTTTTGTATGTACTGGAACGATTTATGGATCGCTTACCGCCAAAAGGAGAAAAAGGACTCATGTTGAGTTTTGGTCCAGGATTTTCGGCTCAAAGAGTGTTATTGCAATTTTAGTCCAAAGTAAGTATGAAAAGCGAAGAAATTATAGCAAAACTACCGTATTCTAAACCCTTTTTGTTTGTCGATGAAATAATCGAAATCAATGAAAATAGGGTAGTAGGGAGTTATACATTTGATGAAAAAGCAGATTTTTACAAAGGGCATTTTAAAGATAAACCTATTACTCCAGGGGTGTTATTAACCGAAGTTATGGCGCAAATAGGCTTAGTGTGCTTAGGAATATATCTGTTAAAAAACAGCTTTAGTAAAGATACTTCAATTGCCTTAACATCAACTGATATCGATTTTTTAATGGTAGTACTTCCAGGGGAAAAGTTAACTGTTTTTTCGGAAAAAATATACTTTAGATTTGGAAAATTAAAATGTAAAGTGCTAATGAAAAATGAACAGGGGACCGAAGTCTGTAAGGGAACAATTGCCGGAATGATGATTTGAATGAATTTTTGTCGAAAGATATTTTTTTAATAAAAAAGCAGATATAAATGGACAGCAGAGTTGTAATTACAGGACTTGGAATTGTATCGCCAAATGGAGTAGGGCTCGATGCTTTTACACATGCCATCAAGAATGGAATTTCAGGAATCAAGCACGATCCTGAACTCGAACGTTTGCAATTTTCCTGTCAGATTTCGGGAAAGCCTGTAATTACAGATGAATTAAGATTGCACTATTTTTCTGAATTAGAATTAAGAGGTTTTAATTCGACAGGGATTTTATATGGAGTTATCGCAGGAATAGATGCTTGGAAAGATGCCGGATTAAGTATAGAAATCAATGAAGAACCTGACTGGGACAGCGGAACTATTTTTGGAACGGGAACATCGGGAATCGATAAATTTCGTGAAAGCATCTATAAAATTGATGATTTTCAAACCCGTAGACTAGGAAGTACAGCTGTGGCACAAACGATGAATAGCGGAGTTAGCGCTTACTTAGGTGGGAAATTAGGTTTAGGAAATCAGGTTTCATCAAATTCCTCTGCTTGCACCACAGGTACCGAAAGTATTCTAATGGCCTTTGAAAGAATTAAATCCGGTCAGGCAAAACGGATTTTGGCAGGAAGTACCAGTGATTCCGGTCCTTATATTTGGGGCGGTTTTGACGCTATGCGAGTTTGTACTTTCAAACATAATGAATCGCCAGAAAAAGGATCCAGACCCATGAGTGCGAGTGCGTCCGGATTTGTACCGGGAAGTGGTTCGGGCGCATTGGTTTTAGAAGACTTAGAAAGTGCTTTGGCGCGTGGAGCTAGAATTTATGCCGAAGTTTTAGGTGGAAACATCAATTCTGGCGGACAAAGAGGTTTGGGAACAATGACGGCTCCAAATCCTAAAGCGGTTCAAAAATGCATCAAAGATGCTTTGGTAAATGCGAAGATTCATCCAGATAAAATAGATGCTATAAACGGGCATTTAACAGCCACATCCAAAGATAGTTTAGAAATAGAAAACTGGAGTAAAGCTTTAAATAAAACTGGAATTCATTTTCCTTACATCAATTCTTTGAAATCGATGGTTGGGCATTGTTTATCAGCAGCCGGAAGTGTTGAAAGTGTCGCTTCGGTATTGCAGTTGCATCAGGACTTCCTTTTTCCGAATATAAATTGCGAAGACTTGCATGCCGAAATTACTAATACTATCGATGCTTCCAGAATCCCGAGACAATTGATCAAAAAAGAATTGAATGTTATTATTAAAGCCAGTTTTGGTTTTGGAGATGTCAACGGATGTGTTGTCTTTAAGAAATTTAATCACTAAAATAAAATTATGAATAGAGAAGCAATAATTGAACAGTTAAGAATTATCGTAAAACCGTATATTCAAAATCAGCAAGCCTTTAGTGATTTGACTGAAGAAACGGATTTTATTAATGATTTAAGAATAAATTCTGCAAATCTGGTAGATGTTATTTTAGATATTGAAGAAAAATTCGATATTATAATCGATAATAAGGAAATGGAACAGATGATTAATGTGAAAGCAAGCTTGGATGTTATTGCATTTAAATTATCCGAAAAATGATTGGGAATGATATTGTAGATTTGGCGCTAGCCCGAAAAGAAAGTAACTGGCAAAGGCCTCACTTTCTGGACAAAATTTTCACTTCCTATGAACAGCAGCTGATTTTAGAGGCCGAAAATCCTGAAATTATGGTTTGGAATCTCTGGAGCAGAAAAGAAGCCGCTTACAAAATCTACAATAGATCAACTGGTATTAGAGCTTTTATCCCAAGGCAATTAGAATGTATTTATGAGGATGAAGCTCGGGGTTTGGTTATTTGCAAAAAGAATATTTATCACAGCCAAACCACGATAATAAATGACGAAATCCATACGATAGCTGTTGCTAAAAAGGATTTTTTTAACCAAATTCAGCCAATTAGACCGATCAAAAATATCCAAAAAATAAACGGAATCCCGTTTTTGGTTGATCGTTCAGGGATTATCTTGAGACCAGTTTCTATTAGTCATCATGGACGTTATAATGCTTGTATCACTATAAAAAAAATTATTTAATGCCTAATCTTGATTTTAATTTTAAGAACAACAAGGCTGTTCTATAAGCATCTTCAGAAGAAGAATTCCGGTCGCTTATGGGTATTTTGTAAATTTGGGATAACTCATCCAGTGAAAATTGCTTATCCGTAATATCGTTTAATTTTCGATGCATGATATCAATATCCAAAGCTTCATTTTTTAAGCGGCCACATCCTAATCTTTCTAAGGCGGCATTGAACATTTCAACATCAAAATCAACGTGATGGCCAACTAATACGGCGTTTCCAATGAATTCAATGAAGGCTTTTATGGCTTCAGGCTCACTTAATTTGGGTAGCTTGCTTTCGATAATAAATTCATTAGAGAGCTGATTGTCATGAAGGAATTTGTATTGTAATAAAACGGCCTCAAAACTATCGCTGATGAGAATACTGTCATTAACAACCGCAAAGGCTGAAATAGATAAAACAACATCTTTGTGAGGGTTTAGCCCTGTTTTTTCAGTGGATAAAATGACATAACGGCTTGATTTAGAATCAAATTTGGATATATAGGTTTTCCAAAATTCAGGATGTTCTTTATTGATATATTTTAACCAGTCCAACATAATTATGAAAATTGAGTCAATTGAAATTTATTTTTTATTAATTCTTCCAATTCCTTCATTGGAGCAAGTGCATTTTTCAGTTTTTCCTTGTCAATTTTTGACATTTCTTCCAGATTGATATATTGTCCCGCATCATCATTTTTCAATCCTTCCAAGGTTCTAAATTTGGATAAAGTTAGAAAAGCTTCGGCGCAATTCAGATAAATTTCGGAATGCTTTGGATCCGTTATAGCAAGTTGTTTAAATCGAAGATAGGTGTTGTTAATTCCAATTAAATCATAGCTCAAAGCAAATAAACGCGCACTATCCACTAAAGGCATTAAAGCGCGTGTTTTTATATCAAAAAAGTCTTTGTAAACGCCTTCCTCTTCCACAATAAATTTTTTGAAAAAACTCAAAGGCGAGTGCTTTCTTAGAGCGTCATTTCCTAAAAAATCAAAAAACAGCGTATTGTTTTTGGCATTTCTGAAAACAACATTAGTAATTGCATCTTCAATTTTTTGTTCTCCAATGACAAGCTCATAATCAAAGAAAATACTGCTGAGTTCATTGCTGTTTTCACCTGGAGTATTCATCCAAGCATCATATTGTTTTACCCAATCTGTCAGGGATTTACACCACATCATATTGCTTCCCATATGTCCGTTTGGACACAATTGATAGCCTACTTTTTCAAGAGTTAGTGTTGTCTTTTTTCCTAATTTAAGGAAATAATCCTTTACTTCTCTGTATTTTTCGGCGGCAACATCTTCAAAAATCAAGATACTGTCTTGGTCGGTAAGCAATAATTGTTCTTTTCTGCCTTGACTTCCAATGCTTAACCAAGCAAATCGAGCAGGAGGTGAGCCTAAATCTAAAATGGAGAGCTCGACCGCTCGCTTGATTATAGCAAAATTTATCTCACTTGCAATGTTATTAATATGGGTAAGCGGTATGTTTTTAAATATTGAATTTTGGATTAAATCAGCCAATCGCAAACGAATTTGCTGTAATTCTTTTGAACTTTGAGAGCGTTTGATCTCTTTTATCAAAACTCCAGGATTGTTAGCTTGAGCAATAACCAAATCATGTTCAGAAATAACTCCTCTGATAACGGATTTATTTGTTCCATCTTGAGTAACGCATAAATGAGTTACGTTATTTTTGAGCATCAGCAATTGGGCTTCTGCCAATGAAACATTTTCAATAACCGTTATTGGTGGTTTTGACATGATTGTAGCTACAGGGACGGTATTTGCGTATCTTCCAGTAGCAATTTTTGAAGACATATCTGTATGGGTAACAATCCCAATAGGCATATTGTTTTCGCTGACAATCGCGCTATTTAATAAAGTTTCGGCCATTAACTGTGCAACATCTTTGACAATTGCGTCTGCTGTGACCACTATTGGATTGCTATTATAGCTTAAAGCTTGAAAAAATTGCATTTCGGCCTTTTGATCAGAGTAAAATACCGTATCCGAAATAATACTTTTACCTAGGTTTTGGCTGGTTTTTGTTTGGTGTGAGTTTGCCGCAAAATTCTCTAATAAAAAATCCAAAACCGCAGCGTTATTGGCTACAAATGGTCTGAAAACAGCAATTGGAATAGCATAAACAATACTTTCTTCGCGTGCTTTTGCTGTCATCATATAATTGTTCTTTGCAAAAAACGGACGCAAGCCAAAAATAGCACCTTCGTGGCATTTACTCAAAATAGTTTCTTCGGCATCCGCAATGGCGTACAAGTTGATCAGTCCAGAGTTTACCATATAAAAACAATCATGCAAAGGATCATTAATTTGGAACAAAGTCTTATTTTTTTCTAAATTTAATACACGAATATTTACTGCAATTTCAGAAAGTTCTTGAAATGTCAATTGATCAAATGGCGCGTATTCTTTTAAAAAATCTGCAATATGTTCCGCAATTGTATTCATAGGTGTTTCTAGATTTAGAAAACAAAATTAAGGAATTAAACATTTAAAATTCATTTCTATTTGTTGTTAAATTGTTGTTTTATAAAAAATGTATTTTTGATTTTTTCTGTTCTAATTTTAGGAGAAAGCTTAGATTTAGGATAGAAGCCATTTATGGGCAATAAAAGAGCAAATGAAGTGTTTCTAATAAATTCTATTTTACATAATATAAATTATAGTTCAAAAATGCAACCTTATTAAAAAAGCCAATTTAAAATCTGGAATCACTGCTATAAACAATCTCTAATCTCTACCTTTGCAAAAAAATAAAATAATTTTGAATACAAACACTACTATAAGCAAATCCAGATATTTTAAACTAATTCTTATTCTAGGTTCTCTGACGGCTTTGGGACCGTTTTCAATCGATATGTATTTGCCGGGATTTTCAGGAATTGCAAGAGATTTAGACACTACAGTTGCCGAAGTTGCGATGACTTTGTCGAGTTATTTCATAGGGATTTCTGCGGGACAATTGCTTTACGGACCATTGTTAGACCGTTTTGGCAGAAAAAAGCCTTTATTTATTGGATTATTGGTTTATATATTGGCTTCTTTGGGTTGTGTATTTGTCAACGATATTGATACTTTTATAGGTTTGCGATTCATACAAGCTGTGGGTAGTTGTGCAGCAACTGTAGCTTCGATTTCGATGGTTCGCGATCTATTTCCGGTACGAGATATCCCAAAAGTGATGTCGTATTTAATGCTTGTCGTTGGGCTTTCGCCAATGTTAGCGCCAACAGTTGGCGGTTATGTCACCGAAGCTTTTGGTTGGCATGCGGTTTTTTTGATTTTAATGTGCATTGGAATTCTGATTCTTTTAGCAGCTCATTTTGGTTTACCGCATACACATAAACCGGATACTTCAATTTCGCTAAAACCAAAACCTATAATTCTTAATTTTTGGAGTGTTATCAAAGAACCTCAATTCTATACCTATGCTTTAACTGGTGCTATAGCATTTTCAGGCTTGTTTACTTATGTTGCGGCTTCGCCTATTTTATTTATGCATATTTTTGAAGTAGATGCTAAAACCTACGGTTGGATTTTTGCTTTTATGTCTTTGAGTTTAATAAGCGGTAGTCAGCTTAATTCTTTATTGTTAAGGAAATTTAGTAGTGAACAAATGATTTTTGGCGCATTGATTACACAATCTATGATTAGCGTCATTTTCCTTATTTTGTCTTTAAATGATGCATTAGGTTTATATGAAACAATTGGAATGCTATTTTTATTTCTGTCTTGTTTAGGAGTTGCTAATCCAAATACGGCTGGGCTTACTCTTGCTCCTTTTGCCAAAAATGCCGGAAGTGCTTCGTCTTTAATGGGAGCTATTCAGCTTGGATTGGGTGCTACGGCATCATTTGCAGTAGGGATATTTCTTAAAGATTCTATGGTTCCTATGACCGTAATCATGATGGTGTCAACTGTTCTGGCTTTTATTGTTCTAAATATTGGCAGACGTCGTATTAAAGTTAAATACTAGGTTTAGAATTTGTTTTTCGAATAAAATAAACTACTCCATAGAAACATCCTATTTCTATGGAGTAGTTTAGTATTATCTTGAAATTAACAAAGGGTTTCTTTGTCTGTTAAACTTTGTTTGCTGTCCGGTCTAATAATCATTCGTAAAGATTGATCTTTAGAAAAATAAGCAATTGTCCAGTTGTAGAATGTTTGCAATCGGTTGCGATAGGTTATCAATGAAACCAAATGAACAAATAACCAAATCATCCAAGCCAAAAAGCCATTGAAGTGCCAGTTGGGTTTAGGTAAGTCGACCACGGCTTTCTTTTTCCCGATGATAGCCATGGTGCCTTTGTCATGGTATTTAAAAGGAACTAAAGAACTATTTTTATTGATAGCCTTAAAGTTTTTAGCGAGATTTATTCCTTGCTGAATGGCTACTTGAGCCACCTGTGGATGTCCTTCAGGGAAATTTTCATCGGTGAGTTGAATGCAGGTATCACCTATGGCATAAATATTTTCGGTTCCATTAATCTTATTGAAAGCATCGGTAGCCATTCTTTTTCCGCGACCATAACTCTCGGCAGGAATTCCTTCAAAAGCTTTAGCCGAAACCCCTGCGGCCCAAATCAGGTTTTTAGTTTGTATACTTTCGCCGTTAGACATGTAAACGGTGTCATCAACATAATCCACTACTCTGCTGTTCAACTTCACAACAACTCCTAGTTTTGTTAGCGCTTCCAGTGTATCTTCTTGCGAGGCTTTACTCATTGGGGACAACAAAGCCTCTGAACCATCAATCAAATAGATATTGCTGGCTGTGGTACTGAGTTCAGGATATTCTTTTCTAAAAATGTTTTTTCTCATTTCGGCAAACATGCCTGAAACTTCAACACCTGTAGGACCTCCGCCTACAACAACAATAGTTAGTAGTTTTCTGCGTTTTCGGATGTTTTTACAAATGGAAGCTTTCTCCAAATTTTTCAAAACGGTATTGCGCATCTCAATAGCATCATTGAGCGTTTTCATGGGAATCGCATTTTTCTTTACGTTTTCCATACCAAAATAACTGGTTTCGGCTCCCGTGGCAAAAACCAAATGGTCGTAATCTAATTCTCCGTTATTGAGCACCACTTTATTCTCAGACGGGATCACTTTTAGCACTTCGCCCAAACGAAATTGAAGATTTTTTTTACCTGCAAAAAATTTTCGAAAGGGATAACTAATGCTCGAAGGTTCTAAAAAAGCCGTAGCAACTTGATAGATTAGCGGCGGAAAGAAATTATAATTGTTTTTGTCTACTAGAGTTACCTGAATTCCCTCTTGGTTTAACAGCTCTTTAGCAAGGTTAAGTCCTGCAAATCCGCCACCGATTATTACAATATTCATATAATGTTGTTTAATAATTTTAATAAAAAAATAGCCTTTATAAACTTACAAAATTTATAGAGGCCACTGGAAAATGAACTATTAAAAAAGGGTTAAAACTTTCCTGCTTCTTTTTGTTCTTTTAATGGATAAGGCAATTCACAACACTTTGAACTATAAATTTTGTACTTTTGCGCCCCGAAATCCTAAGATTAAAAGTGAAAAATAAATTACTCAACATACCACCAATACCGGCTGTTCTTTTAGCAATACTAAGTGTTCAGAGTGGCGCAGCAATTGCAAAAAGTCTTTTTCCTACTATTGGTGCTAGTGGAACCGCCTCGCTGAGAATTGGTATATCAGCAATCCTATTGTTGGCTGTTTTCAGACCTAATTTGCTAAAAATAAGCAAAAATCAATGGAAAATTGTCGTTCCTTATGGTTTGTCTTTAGGAGCAATGAATTTGATTTTTTATCTGGCAATAGAGAGAATTCCTATCGGATTAGCAGTTACATTGGAATTTATAGGCCCATTACTGGTGGCTGTTTTTGGCTCAAAACGTTTGATCGATTATTTATGGGTTCTTCTTGCCTTGGCAGGAATTATTTTGATTGCTCCTTGGACAACAAATAACGGCATAGATTTATTAGGGGTTCTATTTGCTTTATTGGCGGGAGTATTTTGGGCTTTTTATATCGTTTTAGGTGGGAAAATTTCAAAAATAATGAAAGATGGAGAAGCTGTTGCCACTGGAATGCTCTTTGCTTCCTTATTGATTATCCCTTTTGGAATTATAGGAAATGGACTCAGTAATCTAACGCCAACGTTGGGTTTTTTAGGCATAGCTCTTGCTCTTTTGTCCAGTGCAATTCCTTTTACATTAGAAATGAAAGCACTTGGCCAACTTCCAGCCCGTACATTTAGTATTTTAATGAGTTTAGAACCGGCAGCAGCTTCTATTTGTGCTTTTTTATTTTTACAAGAGCACCTTAGTTTTAACGAGGTTTTATCTGTTATTTTTGTAGTAATAGCTTCAGCAGGATCAACACTTACTTCTAAATCAAGAACTTAATATAAGTTTTACTATTTGTGCAAAATGAAAACCTTAAAAAGCATTTTATTTTCGTTCGTATTCAATTTCATTGCCTTCAAGATCTTTGATTTTAACAAAGTGAAGTTGCTCAAGAAGTTTAATTGCTTTTTATGACTTGTGCTAATTTAAAACAAAAAAACCATTGCACTACTTCTTCAAGCAATTGCAATGGTTTTATTCTTTATTTTAAAAAAAAACTATTTCTTTTTTTGTCTTTTTTCTTGTTTTTCTGTCGGTTCGTTTTTGTTTTGCAACAAATAATTGGCCAAGAGTTTTTCAATTAATTCGTCTTTGGTCAGGTGATGAAAAACAGTTTTTATTTTGGTTTTCAATTCCGCGTCAACTTCGTGGTTGGGTTTGGTTTTGAAGATTTGCTTGGCCCATAAAAGCGTATTGTTTTCTTCGATGCTCAACGTGCTTGGCTTTTTAAATTCGGTGAATTTAATTCCCAATTCTTTTTCAAAATCAGCAATCTCGCCTACTTCTTCCGGTTGCAAGACTGTTAACGAAAGTCCCTTTGCTCCTGCCCTTGCCGTTCTTCCGCTTCGGTGTACATAAGCTTCATACGCATCTGGCAAATGGTAATTGACCACATAGGAAATTTCCTTTACGTCGATTCCTCTTGCCGCTAAATCCGTCGCTACCAATATATTGATATGTCCTTCGCGGAATTGCTCCATGATTCTGTCTCGGATTCCCTGTGACAAACTCCCGTGCAAGGCTCCCGAAGAAAAACGGTTAATCGCCAGATTTTTTGCCAGTTTATTTACCGCTGCTTTGGTCTTGCAAAATATGATTCCGCGTTCGCCTTCTCTGGAATTCAGGAAATGCATCAAAACATCCAATTTTTCGATGGGATCAACAACAATGTATTCATGATCAATCCCTTGATTCCCTACTATTTCCATGCTGGCACTGACTTGAACCACGTTTTTGTGCAAGTAATTCTGGATTAGTTGTTTTATGGTTCCCGGCATAGTGGCCGAAAACAATAATGTTTTGTGTTCCTTTGGCAATTCGGCAACAATTTCATCCAAGCTTTCTTTCAAAATACTGACCATTTCGTCGGCTTCATCGAGCACGAGGAATTTGGTTTCTTTTAGATTGATTGCTTTGCGCTGGATTAAATCGATCAAACGTCCCGGCGTTGCCACTACAATATGCGTTGGTGACGTCAATCGCTCGATTTGCGGTTTTATCGGGATTCCTCCGCAAGTGGCCGCAATAGAAACTTCGGGCAAGTATTTGGCAAAATCTTCAAGATTTCTAAAAATTTGCTGCCCTAATTCGCGCGTTGGAACCAAGATAACGGTTTGAACTGCTTCAGATTTTGTGTCTATTAATTGTAAAAGAGGCAATCCAAAAGCAGCCGTTTTTCCTGTACCGGTTTTGGCAAGTCCCACAAGATCAGTCTTGTTTTCTAAAAGCAGCGGAATTGTTTTTTGTTGGATTTCTGTTGGCACAACAATCTTCAATTCGGCAAGTGCCTTTAAGATGGCTTCCGAAATTCCTAAATCAGTGAATTGTTTTGACATTTTTTGGATTTATTATTTTATAAAAAATAGTTCTTTTTGTTTGTATTCCCTAGCCCCGATTACTTCACTTGCCTTTTATTTTCATTGGAGTTCAGTGAACTTCGTTTGAAGTGAAAATCCTGTTGTCTCGTTTCTTTAACGAGACAAGAGATTGTAACGAATAGCAGGATTAGCTCTTTATGTTAATCCTCATCGGGTTCGTTCATGATTTTTTCACGATACTTTTTCCCGATTAATAAGGTCAATTTCAATTTATAATCGTCAATAAGCCATTCGCGATAGTTTTTACTGCACTGGCTCAGACATTTAGAATAACGTTTGATGCGGCAATCGATATCATTCTCTAATTCCTTAGACAGGGATTTAGCTTCCTGTAGGGTTTCAGTATTGTCAACGCACATGGCGGCATGCTGGTCTAAGGATTTATCCAGAACCACCTTAGAACGCAGGTTTTGTTTTATGATGAGTTTGTGTTCTTCATCGACATCAAAACTTACATCGGCAGTTTTGCTGAATTTAGCACGCAATTCCGGTGGCATGGTGTATTTGAAAAACATTTCAATTTCAGTATCATCGCGCAGGTTTTCTAAATAAAACTCGGGCGATTTGAAGATGTGTTGCCAGTTTACCGGTTCGCTCCAAAGACCAAAACGGGCGGCATTGTTTCCTAAATCGATCACGGTAAATTCATCTTTACCGGGTAATTTTCGGGAACCACGACCAATCATTTGGTAATATAATGTCAGTGATTTTGTGGCTCTGTTCAGGATGATTGTTTCTACAGTTGGTTCATCAAAACCGGTGGTTAAAATCCCCACAGAGGTTAGTATGGCATCCTTAGTATGCTTGAACCAATGTAATATGTCTTTTCTTTCTTCGTTGCTGCTGGTATTGTCTAAATGGCGTATCGCATATCCTGCTTCCCTAAAGGTTTCATAGACATAAAGCGACGTATTGATCCCGTTATTGAAAATCAATGTTTTCTTACCCAACGATTTCTCTGTATAGGCATGCAATAGTTTCTCTTGCATAAGGGAATTAGTATATAAATCATCGGAAGATTTCACCGTATAATCCCCGTTTATTCCCACCTTAAGCGAAGTCAAACCTACATCATAGCTATAAGTGGTGGCTTTGGCCAAAAAGCCGTTTTGAATCAAGGAACTGATGGTGTCGCCCACTATTAGTTCGTTATAACTTTCGTTCATTGGCAGCTTGATGTTAGAACTCAAAGGAGTTGCCGTAACACCTAGAATAAAGGAATTAGCAAATGAAGTTAATAGTTTTCTAAAGGAATTGTAATGTGCCTCATCAATAATCACTAAACCTACATTGTCAAGTTCGAGTTTCTCATCATTGATACGGTTTTTCAAAGTCTCAACCATGGCTACAAAACAAGAGTATTCGTCTTGATCGGGAAATTCTTTGACCTTACTGTTGATAATTTTATTTTTTACGCCAAAACCTTTTAGCATCTTAGAGGTTTGCTTGCACAACTCAATACGATGGGTCAAAACAACAACTTTCTTATTGTGCTGTGACAAATAACGGCGTACAATTTCGGAGAATATCACCGTTTTACCTCCGCCGGTAGGCAATTGGTAAAGTAAATGATGGTTTTGCGGAGCATTGTCTATGCGTTCAAATATGGCATCAATATCTCCTTGTTGGTAAGCATAAAGTTCTTTTCTGTCTTCTTTTTCTATTTCTATAGTATTTTCAAACATTGTTTTTTGTTGGATTTTTGCAAAAATACACCTAAAAAACAGTTATTCCGTTATTTTTAGTTTAAAATATGTATAGCGATTTAATAAAATTGAATTATAGGGATTTAGTATTCGAGACGTTCCACAATGGTTTGGAACTGTTCTTTGTTCTTCCATTTTTGTTCAAAAGCTTCATTTTGAATGGATTTTAGTCTTGTTTTAAAATCTGGCAGGATGCCATTGGCAATCAAATAATGAGCCACTTGCTCAAAGGAATTAAGCATACTTTTGAAAAATATTTCCTGTTTTATGGTGTTTCCGGCCGAGAAAGCCTGCGCAATTTCGATATTATAGAGCATCACATCGGCTATAAGAAAGGGATCAACACCCAAAACCATAAAGTGTTTGATGTATTTTTGAGCAACAGATCGACGCATCTTTGGTTTTTTTCCCCTTCCACTGCTTTGTATTGGAAAATATTCATTAGAGATTTTGATTTTGGATTCCAATAAAAGAGAATTTTCTTTCGGATTAAATACAAAGTCATAATACACTTTCACAGGATTGAATTTTTCATACAATTCGATGATTTGTTCTTCGAGTTGTTCTTTAGTGAGTTCTTTGACGTATTTTTTTAAATCCCTCTTGCTCATAATCTAAGTTTAGTTCTACAAAAGTAAATTAGTTTTTACAGGAATGTTTTAAAATTTACTTGGGAAGTATATTAAAACACTTTTTTCTGGCTTATTGTAGTAAATAAGTTTTACTAAAACGTTTTATTATAATAAAAAACTTATAAAAAAATTACTATAATTATTTTATTGAATCAATTCAATTGCATTTACTATTAATTTGAACGACAATTGACGGTAGTTGTTGCAATTTTTACAATATATTCTCCAATAAATGAAAAATACATAATTAACATTTCATTTTAACATCAAAAATAAATAATTGTTTGTTTTTTATTTATTATTGTAATGATATAATAATTATTAAAAATTCATTTTTAGCTAGTATTATTAATAAAATAAGTAATGGATAGACGTAAAGCACTTAAAAACGTAGCCTTTTTATTAGGAACTGCGATCTCCTCAAGCACAATTGGTGTTTTGTTTGAAAGTTTTGGAGTTTATGAAGGTGAAAAAAATCAGGTCTCTTTTTCTGCCGCTGATGAAGTAATTTTAGGGGAATTTGCAGATATTATAATTCCAACAACAACATCTTCCCTTGGGGCAAAAGCAGCTGGAGTTGGCAGTTTTATTCCTATGATGGTCAGGGATTGCTATCCGGCAAACTTGCAGGAGCTTTTTGCTTCAGGCATGAAGGAAATGTTGTCAAAATGTCAAAAAGATTTCAACAAAGATTTTCTTTCTACCAATGCCCAAGAACGCCATAAATTAATGACTGATTTAACTGCCGAGGCAATCGCTAATAAAAAGAAACCTTCGTTCTTTATGATTGCAAGGGATTTGACTTTGTTAGGCTATTTTTCATCTGAAATTGGTTGTACCCAAGCTCGAGAATACCTTCCCGTTCCCGGAAGATATGACGGCAGCGCAGATTATAAACCGGGACAAAAAGCTTGGGCTACTTAGAAATTTAAAATCCAATTGCTGATTTTTATTACGAACCTTTTAAATGAAAAAAAGTGAATATAAACTCTGATTTAAAAAAACAAAATACTTATGATGCCATTGTCGTTGGTTCAGGAATTAGTGGCGGTTGGGCTGCAAAAGAACTCACAGAGAAAGGATTAAAAGTTTTGATGCTGGAGCGCGGTATGAACATCGAGCACATCAAAGACTATGAATCAGCGATGAAAGCACCTTGGGAGATTGAACATGCAGGAAGACTCACCCAGGAGCAAAAAAGAACCCATCCGGTACAAAGCAGGGATTATCCTTATAATGAAGCTACCGAAAAATGGTGGGTAAATGATCTAGAATGTCCTTATACCGAAGACAAACGTTTTGACTGGTACAGAGGTTTTCATGTGGGAGGAAAATCCTTGATGTGGGGGCGCCAAAGTTACCGTTTTAGTGAACATAATTTTGAAGATAATAAAAAAGACGGTCATGGAAACGACTGGCCTATTCGTTATAAAGATATTGCTCCTTGGTATGATTATGTAGAGAAATTTGCTGGTATCAGCGGGCAAGCCGAAAATTGGCCTCTCTTGCCCGATGGTAAATTTTTGCCGCCAATGGACATGAATTGTGTCGAAAAATCGGTTAAAGAACGCTTAGAAAAACATTACAACAATACCCGATTAATGACCATTGGTCGTACTGCAAACTTGACGGTTCCACATAAAGGCCGCGGCAGTTGTCAATACAGAAATTTATGCAGTCGCGGTTGTCCGTTCGGGGCCTATTTCAGTACGCAGTCTTCTACTTTGCCGGCGGCAGTTGCAACCAAAAGATTAACGGTAAGGCCGTATTCTATTGTCAATCATATCATTTACGATAAAGATACCAAAAAGGCAAAAGGCGTCATGGTAATTGATGCCGAAACCAACGAAACGATAGAGTTTTACGCCAAGATCGTTTTCGTTAATGCATCAACTTTGGGCTCTACATTTATTTTATTAAATTCTACATCCGAAGCGCATCCTAATGGTTTGGGAAATGCCAGCGGACAGTTGGGACATAATTTAATGGATCACCATTTCCGTTGTGGTGCCGAAGGAACTGCCGAAGGTTTTGAAGATAAATATACCTACGGAAGAAGGGCAAACGGAATTTATATTCCAAGATACCAAAACGTAGGCAATGATAAAAGAGATTATTTGAGAGGATTTGGTTACCAAGGCGGAGCCAGCAGAGGTGCTTGGCATAAAGAAGTGGCCGAATTGGCTTTTGGAGAAAATTTCAAAGAGACCTTATCTCTTCCTGCTAACAGCTGGAGTATGGGATTGGGAGGCTTTGGTGAAATGTTACCATATTATGAAAATAGGGTTTATATCGACCATTCTAAGAAAGACAAATGGGGACAACCTATTTTAGCCATTGACTGTGAATTCAAAGAAAACGAGGCTAAAATGCGTGAAGATATGATGAATGATGCCGCCGAAATGCTGGAAGCGTCAGGAATAAAAAATGTGAGGACTTATGATAATGATTGTTACCCAGGCATGGCGATTCATGAAATGGGAACTGCTAGAATGGGGAATGATCCAAAAGATTCTGTTTTAAATAAATGGAACCAGATGCATGAAGTGAACAATGTATTTGTTACCGATGGTTCTTGCATGCCTTCGATTGCCTGCCAAAACCCATCGCTGACATTTATGGCATTGACGGCTCGCGCCTGTGATCATGCCGTAAAAGAATTGAAAAAAGGTAATATTTAGTGCGTCAAAAGCTATGAGAAAATTAAAAATGGGCATGATTGGCGGCGGTAAAAATGCTTTCATTGGAGCAATTCATCGTATTGCCGCCAATATGGATGGCTTGGTTGAATTGCATTGCGGCGCATTTAGTTCTAATCCTGAGATTTCAAAGGAATCTGGAAAAGGCTTATTTCTTCCCGAAGCAAAATGCTACGATTCGTACGAAAAAATGATTGCAATCGAGAGCCAACTTCCCCAAGACCAAAAAATGGATTTTGTGACTATTGTTACTCCAAATTTTACGCATTTTGCTCCCGCTATGATGGCTTTGAATCACGGTTTTCATGTTTTGATCGACAAACCGATGACCTTAAGTCTGGATGAAGCCAAACAATTGCAGCAAAAAGTTAAAGAAACCGGACTTATTTTGTGCTTGACACATACTTATTCGGGTTATCCAATGGTAAAGCAAGCCCGAAAAATGGTTGCTGACAATGATTTTGGCAAAATCAGAAAAGTGATCGTTGAATATACCCAAGGCTGGTTGAGTTCTTTATTGGAAAGTAAAGAGAACAAGCAAGCTCTTTGGCGAACAGATCCCGCAAAAAGTGGTATCAGTGGTTGTATGGGAGATATTGGAACCCATGCCGCACATTTGGCCGAATATATTTCGGGCTTGAAAATCGCTCAGTTGTGTGCCGATATTAACATTGTCGTTGAAGGCAGAAAACTGGACGATGACGGCAATGTATTGTTAAAATTTGACAACGGCGCAAATGGTATTTTGGTTGCCACACAAATAGCAACCGGTGAAGAAAATGGATTGAAAATTAAAATTTATGGTGAAAAAGGAGGCCTAGAATGGCATCAGATGGAACCCAATTCTTTGATAATAAAATGGTCCGACGCTCCAACGCAAATTTACCGTACAGGAAATGGCTATTTGTCTAATATTTCAATGGCGAATTCCCGCACGCCAAGCGGTCATCCAGAAGGTTATCTCGAGGCATTTGCCAATTTATACAAAAATTTTGCTTTGACTTTATCTTTTAAATTGGAAGGAAAAGAACCTACCCAAGAAATGCTTGATTTTCCGTCCGTTGATGACGGAGTTCGAGGGATGGCTTTTATAGAAAACGTGATTGCTTCAGGTAAATCAGATCAAAAATGGTTTGATTTTAAAATTTAAATAAAAAATGACAACAATACAGGGTCCAGCCGTTTTTTTGGCACAATTTATTGGCGATAAAGCCCCGTTTAATTCCTTGGACGGAATTTGCAAATGGGCTTCCGATTTGGGTTTTAAAGGCATCCAAATGCCAACTTTAGACAGCCGTTTTATTGATTTGCAAAAAGCCGCAGAAAGCAAAACTTATGCGGAGGAGTTAAAAGGCAGAATCGCTTCACATGGTTTGGAAATAACCGAATTGTCGACCCATTTGCAGGGTCAGTTGGTGGCGGTTCATCCCGCCTACGATGATTTTTTTGACGCTTTTGCTCCTAAGGAAGTTCACGGAAAACCAAAAGCGAGACAGGAATGGGCGGTGCAACAATTGAAGTATGCGGCAAAAGCCTCGCAGAATTTGGGATTAAATGCCCATGCTACATTTAGCGGTTCTTTACTTTGGCAATATTTTCATCCTTGGCCACAGCGACCTCCCGGTTTGGTCGAAGATGGTTTTGCTGAATTGGCCAAACGCTGGTTGCCTATTTTGAACGAATTTGATAATGCTGGTGTTGATCTTTGTTATGAAATTCATCCCGGTGAAGATTTATTTGATGGAGAAACCTATGAAATGTTTTTGAAAGCGGTAAACAATCATTCCAGAGCCTGTATTTTGTACGATCCCTCCCATTTTGTTTTACAACAATTGGATTACATACAATATATCGATTTTTATCACGAACGAATCAAAGCTTTTCATGTCAAGGATGCCGAGTTCAATCCCACGGGAAAACAAGGAACTTTTGGAGGTTATCAAAGTTGGTTAAATCGAGCCGGAAGGTATCGTTCTCCGGGAGACGGACAAATAGATTTTAAAACCATTTTTAGCAAATTAACCCAATACGATTTTAAAGGCTGGGCCGTGATGGAATGGGAATGTTGCTTGAAAAACCAAGAAGATGGCGCGCGTGAAGGTGCTGAATTTATAAAAAATCATATTATAAAAGTTACCGATAAGGCCTTTGACGATTTTGCCGCAGTAGAAACAAACCAAGTTTTTAACAGGAAAAATTTAGGATTATAAAAATATAAATACATGAAATTTAATTACTTATTTTTAGGAATTGCCATCATTACTTTAGCTTCATTTTCTAAAGAAAATACAGCAGAAAAATACACACCTAAAGTTGATGTTGTTTTTCAATTTTCAGATGGTGAAAAATTGATTGCTAAATCAGATTGCATCGGTTGTCATAAATTAGATAAAAAGCTCATAGGTCCCTCCTATTTGGAAATTGCAAATAAATATGCAGCCAATGAAAAAAACATTTCTTATTTGTCCAATAAAATCATAAAAGGCGGTTCAGGAGTTTGGGGAACTGTCCCGATGGGAGCGCACGCCTCGATGAAAAAAGACGAGGCAAAAACAATAGCAAAATACATTTTATCATTGAAAAAGTAATCTATTTATTTCGATTTATAAACTAACCAAGCAAACTTTAAAAAATAAATGAAAGACGAAAAAGATAATAAAATCACGAATAACCGCCGTGATTTTATAAAAACAACCGCTATTGCCGCTGCGGGATTTATGATTGTTCCTCGTCATGTTTTGGGAAGGGGATTTGTGGCGCCAAGTGATCGCTTGCTAATTGCCGGAATTGGTGTTGGAGGAAAAGGCCAGTCAGATATTGGAATGTTTGCCAAGAGCGGAAAAGCTGATATTGCCTTTTTATGCGATGTAGATAGCCGCAGGGCTGTAAGAAGTGTAAATGCATTTCCAAAAGCCAAGTTTTACAAAGACTGGCGCGAAATGTTAGACAAAGAACATAAAAATTTTGATGCCGTTTCAGTTTCAACACCGGATCACAATCATGCCATTCAAACCTTGGCAGCGATGCAGTTAGGTAAGCATGTTTACGTTCAAAAACCACTTACCCATGATATTTATGAGGCTCGAATTCTGACTCAAGCCGCTAAAAAATACAAGGTCGTAACCCAAATGGGAAATCAGGGTTCCTCCAATGACGGCACTCGAATTATGAGAGAATGGTATGAAGCGGGTTTGATAGGCGATGTTCATACCGTTAAAGCCTGGACAGATCGCCCTGTATGGCCTCAAGGTATACCTTGGCCAACCAAAACCACCGAAATTCCGAAAGAATTGGACTGGGATTTATGGTTGGGTACTGCTCCACAAAAAAATTATGTTGCTAAATTAGTGCCATTCAACTGGCGCGGATGGTGGGATTATGGAACAGGCGCCCTAGGAGATATGGGCTGTCACTTGATCGATGCGCCATTTAGTATTTTAAATTTAAAATATGCCAAAGATGTTCAATGCAGCGTGGGCTCGGTTTATGTTGATGAATTCAAAAGAGGATATTTTCCGGATAGTTGCCCTCCATCTAGTCACGTTACTTTAACTTTTCCAAAGACCGATAAAACCAAAGGCGATGTAAAATTGCATTGGATGGATGGCGGAATTCAACCAGAACGACCATCAGAATTAGAGCCAAATGAAATTTTTGGAGACGGTGGCAATGGAACTTTATTTATTGGAACCAAAGGAAAAATGATGTGTGATACCTATGGATTGAATCCTCGTTTGCTTCCTTTAAGTCGAAATGAAAACATCAAAGTAGCTCAAAAATACCCTCGCGTCAAAGGCGGTTCTGACGGACATTATAGCCAATGGGTGGAAGCCGCTATTGCCGGCTACGGAAAACAAGAATTAAGTTCGCCCTTTGAAATTGCCGGACCTTTGACCGAAGCTTTATTAATGGCAAATCTAGCAATTAGAGGCTATGATATTCATAAAGAAGTATTGGGTGAAGATGTTTATCCTGGACGATCCGCAAAATTGTTATGGGATAATGACAATATGAAAATTACCAATTTTGATGAAGTCAATCAGTTTGTGAAGCGCGACTATCGCGAAGGCTGGGCTAATTTGACTTTATAAATTAACTATTAAAACCGAAACTTATGATTAAAAATATTTGTACCGCGATTATGCTGATGGCTTTGATTCAAACAACAAACGCCCAAAAAGGGTTTAAACCCCTATTTGACGGAAAAACAACCACAGGATGGCACAACTACGGGAAAACCACAGTTGGTTCAGGCTGGAAAGTAGAAGATGGAACTTTGCACTTTGATCCCACCGCCGCAAAAAATGGACAGGGAGGTGATCTTGTAACTGATCAGGAATACACCAATTTCCATTTGAAATTAGAATGGAAAGTCGCTCCAAAAGCCAATAGCGGTATTATTTTTTATGTAAACGAAGATTTAGAAAATTTCCCAAACACCTATTCTACCGGTTTGGAAATGCAGGTTTTAGATAATGACGGACATCCTGACGGGAAAATTATCAAACATGCCGCAGGTGATTTATACGATTTAATTAAAAGTTCTAAAGCTGCTGCAAAACCTGTAGGCGAATGGAATACCGCCGAAGTAGTTTGCAAATTTGGCAAGCTGACTTTGGTTTTAAATGGGGTATTTGTTGTTGAAACCCAACTTTGGGACGACAATTTTAAATCTTTGGTAGCTGGAAGTAAATTCGCCAGCTGGAAAGATTTTGGAACTTTCAAAACCGGTAAAATTGCTTTACAAGATCATGGAGATCATGTGTGGTACAGAAACATCATGATTAAAGAATGGAATACCATGGATATAACTACGGGATGCGAAAACGGGATGTAATTTCTTTTTCTTTAAAAGAATAAAATACAGCCATATGTGGTAAAATCTCAAAATTTATTTTTGATGGTTTTACCCTGAAATATGAAATATAGAAATCAATTTATAAAAATTAAATCGTTAACTACCAGAATAATTAACCAAAAATAATGAATACTACTACCCGATTTAAATTATCACTAATGATGTTCCTGGAGTTTTTTATCTGGGGAGCTTGGTTTGTAACTCTAGGTACTTTTTTAGGTAACAATTTGAAAGCTTCCGGATCAGAAATTGGATCTATTTTTTCAACCCAATCTTGGGGAGCCATCATTGCTCCTTTTATTATTGGTTTAATTGCTGACCGTTATTTTAATGCCGAAAAAATATTGGGTATTCTTCATCTTGGCGGCGCTTTTTTGATGTACCAAATGTACCAGTCGGATGAAGTAGCTGTCTTTTATACTTACGTTTTGAGTTATATGGTTTTATACATGCCTACCTTGGCCTTAGTTAATTCAGTAGCTTTTAATCAGATGAAAGATCCGGAGAAAGAATTTTCAAATATCAGGGTTTGGGGAACCATCGGCTGGATTTTAGCAGGATTATCTATTAGCTTTTTGTTTCATTGGGATTCGAGCGAAGCAGTTTCTCAGGGATTGCTTAAAAACACCTTTCTGCTGGCAGGAGTTGCCGCTTTCTTGTTAGGAATTTTTAGTTTTGCTTTGCCAAAAACGCCGCCAAAAGTGGCTTCTACCGAAAAAATCAGGATTGGTGACTTACTTGGTTTCGATGCTTTGAGATTATTAAAGGATAAAAATTTTGCGATATTTTTCATTTCCTCCATTCTGATCTGTGTTCCTTTAGCTTTTTATTATCAAAATGCGCATCCTTTTTTAACGGATGCCGGAATCGAAAATCCAACAGGGAAAATGGCAATTGGGCAAATATCTGAAGCACTATTCCTGTTGTTGATTCCAATGTTTTTTGTCCGTTTTGGATTTAAAAAGACCATTCTAGTTGGTATGTTGGCTTGGGCACTACGATATGTTCTGTTTGCTTATGGCAATGGAAGCGATTTAAGTTTTATGCTCATCACCGGAATTGCCTTGCACGGGATTTGTTACGATTTCTTTTTCGTTTCGGGACAAATTTATACCAATTCAAAAGCCGGAGAAAAATACAAAAGTGCCGCGCAGGGATTGATCACTCTCGCCACTTATGGTGTGGGAATGCTAATCGGGTTTGGAGTTGCAGGTTGGATTACCGATAATTATAAAACCCTTGGAGGTGCAATCAATTGGGAAATGGTATGGTTAATTCCTGCCGGAATTGCATTGGTGGTATTTATACTTTTTGCCCTTTTATTCAAGGAGAAAACTAAAACAGAAATTACAACAATCTAAAATTTAATCAAAATGAGTTCTAATTTAAGCAGAAGATCGGTTATAAAAAATATTGTTGCCGGAGCGGTAGCGCTAAACATTCCTCTGGGGTTTTCCGCTGCAGCAAGCCCAAAAGAGACAAATATGGAAGAACAAACAATAAAAGGCAACATTAATCACTCGGTTTGCAGATGGTGTTTCAGTAGTATTGATCTTGAAATCCTTTGTGTAGAAGCCAAAAAAATGGGGATTTCGGCAATTGATTTGGTTGGCCCTGCCGATTGGCCTATATTGAAAAAACACGGTCTTGATTCAGCGATGTGCAACGGTGCAGAGATTAATTTGGTCGATGGATTCAATGACCCAAAATTTCATGAAACCTTAATCAAGAACTATTCAGCAATGATTCCGCTGGTTGCAAAAGCGGGTTATAAGAATCTGATTTGCTTTAGTGGTAACAAAAGAGGAAAAACCGATGAAGAAGGCTGGAACAACTGCGTAAAAGGATTGCAGCCGTTGCTCCCTTTGGCTGAAAAGCACAATGTAGTTTTAGTGATGGAATTATTGAACAGTAAAATTGACCATAAGGATTACCAATGTGATACTACAAAATGGGGAGTGGAACTGGCTAAACGCCTTAATTCGGAACATTTTAAATTACTTTATGACATTTACCACATGCAAATTGACGAAGGAGATGTGATCCGAACAATCAGAGACAACCATAAGTATATTGGTCATTATCATACCGCTGGCGTTCCCGGTAGAAACGAAATTGACGAAAACCAAGAATTAAACTATGCAGCCATCATGAAGGCAATAGTGCAAACAGGATTTAAAGGCTATGTAGCGCAAGAATTTATACCTAAGAATCCAAACAAAATGGACTCTTTAAGAAAAGCGATTGCGATTTGCGATATTTAAGAACAAACAAATAGAATTAATGATAAAAAGAAGAACTTTTTTAATAAATACCGGCATGGCTCTGGGCGCAATAGCACTAGCACCTTCATTGGCTTTCAGCAGCAAAAATAAAAATATTGGACTGCAATTGTATACTTTGCGAGACAGCTTCCCTTCTAATGTGAAAATGGTTTTGGAACAAGTCGCCAAAGCAGGTTTTAAAGAAGTGGAAACCTATGGCTTTTCGTTAAAGAATGGTTTTTTTGGCACATCTGCAAAAGAGTTTAAAACTATTTTATCCGATAATGGTTTGAAATCCCCGAGTGGGCATTATGATCTTGGTACTTTTATTAAAGACGGGAACTCTGATGTTCTTAAAAAAACGATTGAGGCGGCGAATATTTTGGGGAATCAGTATGTAACAATTCCCTGGCTAGAGGAATCACTCAGAAAGAGCGCCGATGATTATAAAAAAATTGCTTTAAAAATAAACCAAGCAGCTGAGATTTGTAAAGAATCAGGTTTAAAATTGGCGTATCACAATCATGCTTTTGAGTTTACCTCATTTGAAGGCACGACTGGTTATGATATTCTGCTCGGCGAAACGGACAAGAAATTAGTTGATTTTGAATTGGATTTGTATTGGGTTGTGCGATCGGGAAATGATCCTTTGCAATTGTTTAAGAAAAATCCGGGACGTTTTAGCATGTGGCATGTCAAGGATATGGATCAAAATAATCCCGATAGAAATACCGAAATTGGTAACGGAAGCATTGATTTTAAATCGATTTTTGCTGAAGCAAAACTGTCAGGGGTAAAACATTTTTTTGTTGAACAGGAAACCAATTATGTTCCTAATCCGATAGAATCAGTAAAAACAAGTTATCAATATGTTAGTAAACTTTTGATTTCATAATATTCCGGATTTGTAAATAAAAGAGAAGACCAACTTGAGGGTTGGTTTTCTCTTTTTTAAATCATAATATTTGGCCTCAAAATTTAACCTTTCTTATGAATTAGTTTTGAATAGAATACTTCAAAAATCAATGTTATTGCCTAATTTTGTCGATTATTACTAAAAATAAATTAAATGCTTAAGATTTTCAAGATTACTGCGATTCTAGAAGGAATATCCTATTTGGTTTTATTTGCTAATATGCTTTTGATCAAGCCTACACACATTGATTTGTACAAAACCCTACTATATCCTATAGGTATGGGCCATGGTGTACTTTTTATTGGCTATGTTTTGCTAGCTGTTTTATTAAAAAACGTTCAAAACTGGGACTTTAAAAACTTAGGTATTATTTTATTTGCTTCACTTGTTCCTTTTGGAACTTTTTATATCGACAAGAAATATTTAAAGAATGTATAAAATTATAGAGCAAATTTTCACCTTCCTCTACCCCATTTTTCGGAAATGGGGATTGGGGTACAATTTTGCCTCTTATTTAAGTTTATTTATAAACATTGCCTTGCTGTGTTTTTTGGCTTATGCCATCTATGTGGTTTTCCGACTTCTTTTGGTCACCATAATAGTTTTTGTAGCTCAAAAAACGAAAACAAATTTTGACGATTTATTAGTATCCAATAAAACAGCAAAATACATAGCCCACCTTATTCCGCTGCTGTTTATTTATAAATCAGTTCCGATAATTCTGGATAAATACGAATATTGGGAAGATATTTTTGGTAAATTGGTAGGGATTTATATCGTATTTCTGATTTTATGGATCATACGAACGGTCTTTAATGCATTGAGAGATTATTTAAAAGTAAAACCTCGATATAGCGACAAACCTATTGATAGCTTCATTCAAGTAATAATGATTGTGCTTTGGTTGGTGGGAATTATACTAATCATATCAAAAATATTTGATATTGACCGCAAAGAGCTTTTGACTACTTTTGGAGCTGTTTCGGCTTTGATTATTTTAATTTTCAGGGATATTATTTTGGGTTTTGTGGCGAGTGTCCAAGTTTCTATAAATGATATGGTTCGTATTGGCGATTGGATTACCATGGAAAAATTTGGAGCTGACGGTGATGTAATCGAAATTAATTTAACCACAGTTAAGGTGCGAAATTTTGACAATACGACTACTACAATTCCTACCTATAGTCTAAGCTCAGATTCTTTTCGAAACTGGCGCGGTATGTTTAAATCTGAAGGACGAAGAATTAAAAGACACATTTTGATCAAAACAAGCAGTATCCGTTTTTTGAATGATGCAGAATTTGATGATTTGAAAAAAATTCAATTGATCAGTGGTTATATTGATACCAGAAAAAGAGAAATTGACAAATTCAATAGTGTGAATTCTATAGATAAATCGATTGCAATCAATGGCCGAAATATCACTAATTTAGGATTATTTCGAAAATACATCATAGAATACCTGCACCATCATCCCGCTTTAAACAAAGATATGTTGATGCTTTGTCGCCAATTGCAATCCGACTCTAATGGGGTTCCTTTGGAAATTTATGCTTTTACGACAGATAAAAAATGGGAGAATTACGAATACATAATGGCTGATATCTTTGATCACGTCATTGCATCTGTTGGTTATTTTGATTTAGAAATTTTCGAATTGCCCTCTGAAAAAGTATTTCTGAATTAGGCTTTAAATGTAAAAAAAGACCTTAAGTATTTTGAAATACTTAAGGTCTTTTTTATAAGCCTTCTTTATTTAATTAAAGCAAACGATTTTTAACATATTCAATTTGTGTTTTTCCATGTGCTTTTGGCTTTCCATCCGCACCTAAATTAACCATTGTGGTAGTATCTATGGAGATAATTGTTTCGCGCGTCATCATGTTTCGAACTTCACACTTTAAGGTCAATGAGCTGTTCCCGAATTTAACCACGTCAATGCCAATTTCAATAATATCTCCCTGTTTTGCGGAACTTCTGAAATTTATTTCCGACATGTGTTTAGTAACTACTTTGGGATTTTCCAGTTGAATTATCGTGTATAAAGCCAGTTCTTCATCAATCCAGGCCAGCAATTTTCCGCCAAATAAAGTTCCGTTTGGATTCAAGTCTTCGGGCTTTACCCATTTTCTAGTATGAAATCGCATAATTTTTATTTTTATAATGCTAAAATAACTCATCTTAGGATATATTTTTTTATTTTTAAAGAAAAAAATGAATCAGAGAGATGTTTTTTTAAGAGAATTTCGAGGAGAAACCATAGGTAGTGTAAGTGCTCAATCTTCTTCGGAGGAAATGTTTCAAAATCAAACCCTTCGCCCTATCCTAAAACTGCAAAACGAACTGTTTATCGCCGCTTTCCATAATTATATTACAAAATATAAGAGCGATTTTTATACCCAAACAGTCGATAAAAAATTAGCGACGATAGAAAATGCAATTCAAAAAGACATTAAGTTCCGTAATGCTATGAAAGGGATGATCATTGGATTATTTACTCAAGACGAATATCTATTGTATATAAAAAACTCATCAAACCTTAATAAAAGAATGATGAGTATGCTTATTGAAAGACTAAAAAGTCAGTTACAATTGTTTGAAAAAATAGCTTTATAATTTATTATTTCCAAAGTTTATTAAACAACAAAGGACAAATGGTTTCCATACTTTTGGGATCTTCTGCGTCCCAAGTAAAATTGAGCAAAGGGTAATTCTCATCAGTGGTGGTAAATAGCTCATAATCAATATAAGGATACAATTCCTGATTGGTTTTGTTTTTGAATGCTGAAACCGCTACAAACCAAAAACCTTCAAATTGATAGGATTTACGGTCAGGAATTACTTGATCAACTAAATAATCCGGATTAGCCTTTGCTTTATAAAAAACGTCTTTCCCTCTGGAGATTAACCAGCATCTAAAATATTCAAAATCACCATCCGAAACACCGCCATTCATGATATAGGCCGCGCACCATAATTCAGGATTGTAGGAATCAAAAAGAAGCTGATCTGTTCTGAGTCGAAAGCCTATTATTTCCTTTGGAGACAATTTTTCAAGTTCAGCAACCAAAAAAAGTTCTTGATCCTCCTGATCTGTATTTTCTTTTATGGAACTTTCAATAAGGTTCCAATAGTGTTCTTCATCAAGCATTTCACTTGATTTAGAAAATGAAATACTATCGAAGGCCACTGTTGCAGTATCTACTATAGGAATGGCTTCTTTTGGAACAGTCTTTACAACTGGGTTGATTTTTTTTTGAGCTGTAACACTAACCCCAAAAACGATCAAACAGAACAAAATTGTATTTGTATTTTTCATAAAAGTGATAAGATAAATCAGTTGATCTGTTTTGTTTTTCAGGTAAAATTAGCAAATATTATTCTGTGATATTGATATTTGCTACATAAAAATTAGTGTCAATTTTAAGTTCTTTATTTTCAGATGTAATTGATTCTTGTTTCCAATTTGTTTCCGGTTTTAGCCATTTTTCGGTGCCATTTAGAGTTACTTTAATAGGCATGTTAAAATTGGCAACACAATTTGTCCAACGAAATGTCAAGCTATTGTCTTTGAAATAATACTCTAATGTAGGAATTCTGGTATCTCTTAAATATTGATTAAAGAAAGTTGCTAAATCCAGTCTAACATTAGTACTCAGATAATCCTCGATTTGTTTTGTGGTAACTGTTTGGTGGTAAAAAGTACTGTTCAATCCTCTCAAAATGGCTTTCCATTTTTCATCGTTATTTACAATTTGGCGTAATGTATGTAACATATTGGCTCCTTTGTAATACATATCACCCGAACCTTCGCTATTCACGTCATAATGACCAATAATCGGTTTGTCGTTTTGAATGCTTTTTCTCACTCCTTTTACATAATCAAAACCGGCTTCTTTCCCATAGTAATATTCCACAAAAAGACTTTCAGAGTAATTTGTAAAACTTTCGTGAATCCACATATCAGCAATGTCCTTGTAGGTAATATTGTTAGCAAACCATTCATGTCCGGATTCATGGATGATAATAAAATCAAATTTGAGTCCCCAGCCTGTACCGCTTAAATCTCTCCCTTTGTAACCGTTTTTAAAATCATTACCATAAGTAACACTACTTTGGTGTTCCATGCCTAAATAAGGCGCTTCCACGAGTTTGTAACTGTCTTCATAAAACGGATAAGGTCCAAACCAATGTTCAAGGGCTTTCAGCATACGAGGAACTTCTTTGAATTGTTTTTTTGCTTTGGCTAAATTATCTCTTAGAACATAATAACTGCAATCTAAATTTCCTTTTTCTCCAGCATATTTTTCCGAAAAAGAAACATAATCACCAATATTTATATTTACCCCATAATTATTGATGGGATTTGCCACATACCAATTGAAGGTTCTTGTACCGTCTTTTAATTTTTTGACACTTTGCAAACGTCCATTAGAAACATTTGTTAAATCACCTGGAACGTTGACACTGATTAACATGTTTTCTACTTCGTCATACATATGATCTTTATTGGGCCACCATACACTCGCACCCAATCCTTGACAGGAAGAAGCTATAAAAGGGTTACCATTATGATCTTTTTTCCAAGTAATTCCTCCATCCCATGGTGGATTTACGGCAATCTTTGGCTGTCCGCTATAGAAAACCTTCAGTTCTTTTAATGCTCCTTTTATCTGTGGAGCGACTAATTCTATAAAAAAGGCATTTCCTTCTCTTTGGTATTTTAATTCTTTACCATCCTGAACTACTTTATCAATTTTCATCGGATTTTGCAAATCAATCTGCATGCGATTGTATGCATTCAACACTTGATATCGGATTGTGTTAGAACCTGTAATAGTGCTGTCTGAAGGATTTACTTTAACATCAAGATGATAGTATTTTACATCCCACCAAGCTCTCTCTTTGGTTATACTTCCTCGAAGGGAATCCTGTCGGGTAAAGACTTCATTGTTCTTTTGTAATAAACCTTGGGCGCTTAGCGAACTAGAAATAAAAAGTGCGACAAAAGCAAAACGAAAATAATGAATCATAGATCTGAAACTTTTAAATAAGAGGGTAAATATATGTATTTTAATTTTTCTTGAAATAGCAGTAATAATAACATTAGTGTTTACAACTGTTCAATGAATTGGGTTAACAAGTGTACCCCATAAGCAGTCGCATGTTTGCTTTTAGCAAATTCATCATCCCCAAATGCGACACCAGCAATGTCTAAATGTGCCCAAGCTGGATGTTCCTGAGTAAAATATTCCAGAAATTTAGCGGCGGTGATAGCTCCAGCAAGCGGTTTTCCACTATAATTTTTGACATCGGCAATATCGCTTTCGATATCTTGTTTATAGGCCTCCCAAAGTGGTAATGGCCACAATCGTTCACCAATTGCATCTCCCGTTTCTTGTATTTTTTTTGAAATAGTTTCATTATTGGTAAATAAAGCGGCGCATTCGTGACCAAATGTACCCATACTGCTTCCCGTTAATGTGGCGATATCTATAATATATTCGGGTTGAAAGTTCTTAATTAAATACGATAATCCATCGGCTAGAATGAGTCGTCCTTCAGCATCTGTATCAATGATTTCGATTGAATTTCCGCTATAACTATGGATTACATCACTGGGCAAAAGCGACCTACTATCTACCGAATTTTCGGCACAAGGAACAATAGCGGTTATTTTAACTGCTAATTGTAAGTCGGCAATGAGTTGCATAGCGCCAAAAACGGCTGCTCCGCCAGCCATATCGCATTTCATTTCCAGCATTCCTGCTGTTTTGATGTTTAAACCACCCGTATCAAAGGTGATTCCTTTTCCTACGAATCCAACATGCTTTAAATTAGGTATACTTTCTTTAGGTGTGTATTTCATAATTATGAACTGAGGTTCATTCTGGCTTGCTTTACCAACGGCCAAAAATGCACCTAAACCCTGAATTTGACAGGCTTCCAGTCCTAAGACTTCAACTTCAAAGCCATATTTTGCTCCTTTGTCAACTGCCCAATTTGCTAAATATTTAGGTGTAACCTTATTTGGTGGCAAATCAACAAGGCTCAAGGTTTCTAGTTGGGCTCGGGCAATTTTTATCGCTCTATTTATAGTTGCCGAATAATCATTATTCGATAAAATTTCTAATTCAAAATGATCGTTCAGAAAAGGATGCGTTTCTTTAATTTTATAATGACCTAAATCATAGGTTCCCAGAAGCAATCCTGAAATTGTAGCCTCTACTAATTCAGTACTAAATTGTTTCGGAATGAATAACGCTACGTTTTTTCCAAAGCTTTCTATCTCTTTTGCGGCGATTCTCCTGAAAATGGTCTTGATGGATTTGTAATCAATCGCTTTTCCTAAACCAATGAATATATAAGTATTCCCTTTATACTCGGCAAGATAGTGCGTATCTTTTTTTCCAAAAAAAACTTTGGAAGAGATTTCTACATCTTCAAATTTTATAGGAATGATACTTTTCGAATTCGTCTCAAAAACCGGTATTAAAATAGTTCCTGAATAATTTTCTAAATGGGCTATTTGTTTCGTTTTCATAATATATCTTTTATTCAAGGCTAAGGGATCTTTTGTTTAGATTCATCACGATTTATGCAGCTTTCGAGCGGAATTGAAGTCATTTTAAAATAGAGAGTAAATATAGTCGATTGCAGTTTCAAAAAAAAGAAAACCCAATAGTTAATAATGATACTATTGGGTTTTAATTTAATTCAGGAAAATTGAAATGGCTATTTTTTTCGGCTTTTCAATACATTCACAACGTCATTTAATTGAAATCCTTTGGCTTGCAATAAAATGAGGTAATGAAAAAGTAAATCGGCGCTTTCGCTCAAAAACAAATCATCATTTTCGTCTTTGGCTTCGATGACCACTTCGATGGCTTCCTCTCCTACTTTTTGAGCAATTTTGTTGATTCCTAATTTAAACAAGGAAGCCACATAACTTTTTTCAGAATCGGCGTTTTCTCTTCTTATTTTAATTGTGTTTTCTAAATCTGAAATAAATCCGTAATCCGTTTTATTTTCTAATCCCCAACAGCTATCCGTTCCTTTATGACAAGTGGGACCTTCCGGCTTCACTTGGATTAATAAAGTATCATTGTCGCAATCATTTTTAACATCTATTAGATGCAAAAAGTTGCCGCTTTCCTCCCCTTTGGTCCAAAGTCTTTGTTTTGATCTGCTGTAGAAAGTCACTTTTCTGGTTTCGATCGTTTTATCGTAAGCTTCTGAATTCATGTAACCCAGCATCAGGACATTTTTAGTTTCGCTGTCTTGAATAATGGCTGGTATCAAACCATCTGTATTTTTTGAAAAATCTAATTTCATAATTTTTATTTAATGATTAAAAGATTGAAGAGTAGAATCTATTTTCTTTAATCTTAACTCTATATCCGAACTTCAACATTGTTATTTTTAAGCTGTTCTTTTAAGGTTTTTATTTCAATTTCTTTAAAATGAAATACACTTGCCGCCAAAGCTGCATCTGCTTTTCCTGCTTTAAAGCAATCTACAAAATGCTGAACAGTTCCGGCTCCTCCTGAAGCAATTATAGGAATATTGACCAATTGGGATAGTTTTGCCAAAGCTTCATTGGCAAAACCGTTCTTGGTTCCGTCGTTATCCATCGAGGTGAAAAGAATTTCTCCTGCGCCACGTTGCTCTACTTCCTTTGCCCAGTCAAACAAGTTCAATTCAGTTGGAACCTTGCCTCCTACCAAATGAACGATCCATTGTTCATCGATTTGTTTGGCGTCAATCGCAACCACCACGCATTGACTACCGAATTTTTGTGCCAAATCATTAATCAACTGCGGATTTTTGACTGCCGATGAATTGATAGAAACTTTGTCAGCACCATTTTGCAATAAAATCTCAACATCTGATACTGATGCAATTCCACCACCCACAGTAAACGGAATATTGATCGTAGAAGCTACTTTACGAACCAAATCGACCAAGGTTTTTCTTCTTTCTTCGGTTGCAGAAATATCTAAAAAAACCAACTCATCGGCTCCTTCGTCCGAGTAGATTTTAGCTAGTTCCACCGGATCTCCAGCGTCGCGTAAATCGACAAAATTAACCCCTTTTACAGTTCGTCCATTTTTTATATCCAGACAGGGTATTATTCTTTTTGTAAGCATGTTTTTTAATGTATTAATTAGAAAATTAGTCAATCAGATAATGTGAACAAATTATCCAATTTTCTAATTATCTCATTTTCTAATTATGTACTCTTCCAATTGTTTCATAGAAATTCGTCCTTCATAAATCGCTTTTCCGATGATGGTTCCTTCGCAACCCAGTTCAGCCAGTTTGGGCAATTCATCAAAAGTTGAAATTCCACCCGAGGCGATTAATTTTATGCCTACTGCTTGCTCCAGTATTTTGGCATACAAATCAAAACTCGGTCCTTCTAACATACCGTCTTTGGCAATATCGGTACAAATAACGTATTGAATTCCTTTATTTTGATAATCTTGAATAAACGGAATCAAATCTTCGTTTGAATCTTCAAGCCAGCCCGAAACGGCTACTTTTTCGTTGTTGGCGTCTGCTCCAAGTATGATTTTATCTGCACCATATTCGGCGATCCATTTTTCGAATATTGTCCTGTTTTTAACTGCAATACTTCCACCGGTAATTTGATTGGCACCGCTTTCAAAAGCAATTTTTAAATCGGAATCCGATTTCAATCCGCCTCCAAAATCAATTTTCAAGTTTGTTTTCGTAGCAATTTGTTCCAGTATTTTATAATTGACAATTTGGTTTGATTTGGCTCCGTCTAAATCCACCAAATGTAAGTATTCGATTCCATGCGCCTCAAATTCCTTGGCCACTTCTAGCGGGTTCTCATTGTAAATAATCTTAGTATTGTAATCGCCTTTTGATAAGCGTACACATTTCCCTTCGATGATATCTATTGCGGGTATTATTCTCATTGATTTTTTAAGTTTAAAGTTTTAGAAAATTTCCTAAGATTTGCTCTCCAGCATCGCCACTTTTTTCTGGGTGAAATTGGGTTCCATAGAAATTATTTTTATGTAAAGCCGAAGCATATTCTACCTCGTAATCAGTAGTTGCGATGGCTTCGGCGCAGTTTGGCGCATAATAACTGTGCACTAAATACATGTATTCCTTTTCTTTAATTCCTTCGAATAAAGGAGATTTGAGATTGTAAATTTGGTTCCAACCCATTTGCGGTACTTTTACTTTTGAAGAGAATTTAATTACATCCACATCAAAAATCCCTAAACCTTTGGTATTTCCTTCTTCAGATTTATTGCACATCAATTGCATTCCTAGGCAAATTCCCAAGACGGGTTGCTTAAGTGTAGAAATCAAATCATCCAAACCGCTTTCTAAAAGCATTTTCATTGCAGAACTCGCTTCGCCTACTCCGGGAAAGATTACTTTATCGGCAGTTTTAATTTCGGTAGGATTGTTACTTAAAACAGCTGTAAATCCCAGTCTTTCGATAGCAAATAGGATGCTCTGAATATTTCCCGCTCCGTAATTTATAATTACTATTTTCATTTATTAATTGTTTCAAGTTTCAAGTTTAAAGTTTCAAGTTATTTTGTGATAAGCTGAAACTTTAAACTCGAAACAACTTTTTTATAGCATTCCTTTTGTGCTTGGTAGAATCATTTTCTCGGTATCGCGTTTCACCGCCACTTTTATCGCTTTGGCGAAAGCCTTAAAAATGGCTTCGATCTTATGGTGTTCGTTTTGTCCTTCGGCCTTTATGTTGATATTGGCTTTAGCCCCGTCAGAGAAGGATTTAAAGAAATGCAAGAACATTTCCGTAGGCATTTTGCCCACCATTTCGCGTTTGAATTCGGTTTCCCAAACTAGCCAGTTTCTACCTCCAAAATCGATGGCAACCTGAGCCAAACAATCGTCCATTGGCAAACAAAAACCATAACGTTCAATCCCTAATTTATTTCCTAACGCCTTAGCAAAAACTTCTCCAAGCGCAATGGCAGTATCTTCGATCGTGTGGTGTTCATCGACCTCCAAATCACCTTTTACAAGGATTTCCAAATCCATTTGTCCGTGGCGGGCAATTTGGTCGAGCATGTGGTCAAAAAAAACAATTCCAGTTTCTATCTTGCTTTTTCCGGTTCCGTCCAGATTCAAATTGATATAAATATCAGTTTCATTTGTCTTTCTTTCTATCGAAGCAGAACGTGCTTCCAATTTAAGAAACTCATAAATCACTTTCCAATCGGTGCTTTGTAAACTAATAACCGAATCTAATTCTTCTTTTTTAGAAGCAATTTCAGTACTTCCGGGGCCATCAGTTGTATTCAGGAAAATAGCTTTAGCTCCTAAATTTTTAGCCAATTCTACATCGGTCAATCGATCACCCAAAACAAAAGAGTTTTCCAGGTCATAGGCCGGATTATCGATATATTTAGTCAACATTCCTGTTCTTGGTTTGCGGGTTGGCGCATTGTCTTCGGGAAAAGAACGATCTACAAAAATATCATCAAAAAGGACGCCTTCATTTTCAAAAGCTCTCAGAATAAAATTTTGAGTTGGCCAAAAAGTATCTTCAGGAAAACTAGGGGTTCCTAGTCCATCTTGATTGGTTACCATAACCAATTCATAATCTAATTCTTTTGCAATTTTAGCTAGATATTGGAATGATTTTGGGTAAAATTCTAATTTTTCTAGACTATCTAATTGATATCCTTCCGGTTCTAAAACAATCGTTCCGTCACGATCGATAAAAAGTACTTTTTTCATTTTTTTATTTCTTTTGACCATTAGCTAATGGCTAATAATGCATCCATTAATTTTTTATTTTCTTGAGCTGTTCCAATCGTCAAACGCAACGTGTTTTCACACAAGGGCTGCGTTGTTCTGTTCCTGATTACAATTCCTTTGGCAATTAATTCATTGTATCTTTTATTAGCGTCATCTACTTTTATTAATACAAAATTAGCTTCTGTAGGATAAATTTTGCTTACAAATTTTACTTGATCTAATACTTTAAGTAAACTTTCTCTTTGATCTATAATTGAATTGATTTCAAATTCAATTTTATCTTTTTGATTCAAACGTTCTATAGCTCTTTTTTGCGTTAATTCATTGACGTTATAAGGCGGTTTGATTTTGTTTAAAACTGAAATTACTTGGCTGGAAGCATAACAAATCCCCAATCTAATTCCTGCCAAACCATAGGCTTTTGAAAGTGTTTGCGTAATGACCAAATTAGGATATTCATCCAATTCGTTAATCCAACTTTGCTTTTTCGAAAAATCAATATAGGCTTCGTCAATAACAACTAAGCCGTTGAAATTTTGTAATAAAGTAACAATACTTTCATCAGAAAAAGAGTTTCCTGTTGGATTATTTGGCGAACATAAAAAGATAATTTTAGTGTTTTGATTCACGGCTGCTAAAATAGCGTCAATTTCAGGTTGAAAATCTTTAGAGAGTAAAATCTCTTTATTTTCTACGGCATTGATATTGGCTAAAACTCCGTACATTCCGTAAGTGGGTGGCAAAGTGATAACGTTGTCATCTTTGGGTTCGCAAAATGCTCTAAAAAGCAAGTCCAACACTTCATCGCTTCCGTTTCCGAGCAATATCTGATTGGTTTTTAGACTTTTTTGTTTGGCCAAAATGCCTTTTACGGTACTTTGCTGCGGATCCGGATAACGATTTACACCGTTTTCGAAAGGGTTTTCGTTAGCATCGAGAAAAATCATCTCGGCGGTGTCAAAATCCTCAAATTCATCTCTGGCAGACGAATACGGCTTTAATTGCTTTACGTTTTCTCTAACTAGATTATTTATGTCAAAATTATTTTTCATCTTTAATGGCTTTTAATCGTAAGCTAACTGCATTTTTGTGGGCTTGTAAACCTTCGGCTTCTGCCATGATTTCAATGGCTTTGCCAATATTTTGAATTCCTTTTTTGGATATTTTTTGGAAAGTCATTGATTTGGTAAAACTATCTAAATTGACACCGCTATAATTCTTCGCAAATCCATTGGTTGGCAAAGTGTGATTGGTTCCCGAAGCATAATCTCCGGCACTTTCAGGAGTATAATTTCCTATAAAAACGGATCCTGCGTTTTCAACTCCATCAATATAAAAATCATCCGCCGCAGTGCAGATTATAAAGTGCTCCGGACCGTATTCATTGATTAATTCCAAGGCTATTTTATCATTCTCAACAAATATCAATTTAGAATTGGCAATGGCTTTTTCGGCGATTGTTTTTCTTGGCAGAACGTCCATTTGAATTTGGATTTCTTTTTCTACGGCATCAATCAAGTTTTTAGAAGTCGAAACTAAAATAACCTGACTGTCCGTTCCATGCTCTGCTTGTGATAACAAATCCGATGCCACAAAAGCGGGAACGGCGGCATCGTCGGCAACGACTAATAATTCAGAAGGTCCAGCCGGCATATCGATAGCCACACCAAATTGTGTCGCCAATTGTTTTGCCACGGTTACAAACTGGTTTCCGGGGCCGAAAATTTTATATACTTTTGGGATCGTTTCTGTCCCAAAAGTCATTCCTGCAATCGCTTGGATACCACCTACTTTCAAAATTTTGGTTACTCCACATAAATTAGCGGCATATAAAATGGCTGGATTAATTTTTCCGTTTTTATCTGGCGGAGAACATAGAACAATTTCATTACAACCAGCAATATTAGCTGGAACGGCAAGCATTAAAACGGTCGAAAATAAAGGTGCTGTTCCTCCGGGAATGTACAATCCTATTTTTTGAATTGCTCTTTTTTCCTGCCAACAATTGACACCCTCAGTAGTTTCGATAATTACTCGATCCGTTTTTTGGGCCGCATGAAATTTTTCAATATTCGATTTCGCAAGTTGAATCGATTCTTTCAGTTCGTTAGTTATTAAACTGACTGCCTCGTTTATTTCATCTTGTGATACTTCGTAGTTTTCAAGAGAAACGCCATCAAATAAGGAAGTGTATTTGGCAACAGCAAGATCCCTTTTCTTTTGGATTTCTTTGAATATTTCTTTTACGGTAAATTCTATATCATCTACTGTTTTGGTTGGTCGCTCTAAAATTGCAGTCCAGGTTTCGGGTTTTGGGTTGTATATTTTATTCATTTTTAATTTAATTAAGGATCCAAAAATTAAAAGATTGAAAAAATTCAATAGCTAATTTATGACATTTAGTAATCGTATTTATAGAACCATTTTTTCGATAGGGCAAACTAAAATCCCCTCGGCACCAGCTTCTTTCAATTGATCAATCACGTCCCAAAAAGTATCTTTATCAATAACTGAGTGCACACTACTCCAGCCTTCTTGCGCCAATGGCAGAACTGTTAAACTTCTTAAAACAGGTAGTATTTTTCCAATAGCATCAATTTTATCATTAGGAACGTTCATCAAGATGTATTTTGATTTTCGTGCTCTCAAAACCGATTCAATTCTGAATTTTAAAGTATCAATTAATTTTTGAACTTCCGGTGTTACTTTTGGAGAAACCGCCAAGACGGCTTCACTTTTCAAGATGATTTCCACTTCCTTTAAATTGTTTTTGAACAACGTACTTCCGCTGGAAACAATATCCACGATAGCATCTGCAAGGCCAATATTAGGAGCGATTTCTACCGATCCTGAAATTTGGTGAATATCAACGTTGACACCAAAGGAATTGAAATATTCGATTACCGTGTTAGGGTAAGAAGTGGCTATTCGCAATCCGTTTAGATCTTGAATCGAGTTGTATTCGAAGGTCTTAGGGACAGCGACAGAAACTTTGCATTTTGAAAAACCTAATTTTTGCACAACCTGAATTTCTTTTCCTTTTTCGACCAATAAATTATCGCCCACTATGGCAATATCTACAACGCCATCTATTAAATATTGGGGAATATCGGAGTTTCTTAAATATAAAACTTCCAAGGGGAAATTTGAAGCTTCGGCTTTTAACTGGTCGATTCCATTGTTGATCGAAATACCGCAATCCTTAAGAATTTGGATACTGTCTTCGTTTAAACGACCTGATTTTTGAATTGCAATTTTTAATGTACTCATTTTAAATATTTTTAGTTAGAATAGTTTGTTTGAGTACAAGGATAAGAATGAAAAAACCCGTTTGATGTACTCAAACGGGTTTTAGAATATGATGATTTACACACATACCATTAACACATCGCTTGAGAGCAATAATGAAAATGATGATGATGTAGTTGAATTGAAAACATTTTGTTGTGCTTTATAAACTTTATTTCGTTTGCAAATATAATAGATATTTTACTTGCAATGCAATTTTTAATTTAACTTAATGAGATAAAATTGTTAAATGCTATTTTTTATCTGCCTCTTTATCATTAGTATTTGGGATTAAATTTTGATTCGTACCCTCAGTAACTACAGGATTTTCCCTGATTTCAGTATGACGAATTTCTCCTCCGGAAGTACCAACTTTTTGACTTAAAAAAATTGCAACAAAAGCCAATCCTAAAATAAAATAAGAAACTAATTTCTCTTTAGAATTCTTTTTAACACTCAAAAATAGTGCAAATAAAGAGGCTGCCCCCAATACATACAATGCGATAGCTAGTTTTTCGGCAAGCTCTTCATGTTCATGGATAATTTTTTTTCCAATGTTTGGCATGTCTTCCACCAATTCTTCTGCGCCTTCTCCCGTTGCCATGCTTAAAGCCGCAAAAATAGCTGCCACTATAAATAAAACATAGGCTGTATTTTTGACCGAATTGTTTTTTAATAGCATGCCAACAATTAAAATTCCGAATCCAAAAATTGTCCCAATGATGGGAAAATGATTGACAATTAAGTGTAAATGAGCATCGTTCATAATAGGTTTATTTTATTAGTTATATAGAAATTGTATTAATATATGATTCCTTTGAATCCAATTATTATTCTAATTCGCAACGTCAAAAACCCCTTTTACTAAAATTTTTGAAGTCGCATTAATCTGATTAACAGGCAGAATTTCAACAAATTTTTCCGAACGTTCCCCAACTGTCACTAGCTCTTTTTTGAAGAAGTAGCTATTGTTTTTAGTTTGTGTTAATAAAAGTACGAAATTTTTGTTATTTTCGGTGATTAATGCTTCCGCAGGAATGCCTAATCCTTTTTTGGAATCAACTACAATCGCCGCTTCGACAAACATACCAGTCATCAATTTTTGTTTTATGTTTTCATCTAGATGTCCGTGAACATTGATTGTTCTGTCATTTCCTTCAATGGATTTCCCTACTAAATGTACTTGGGCATTGAATGTTTCTTTTGAAGCCTCCGGAATAGTGAAATTGATTTTTTGTCCTTGTTTTACTTTTAAAATATCTTTTTCAAAAACATTCAATTCTAAGTGTAAATGCGATGTTTGAATGATATCAAGTATTACATCTGATGGCGCCACATACATCCCAACATTAGCATTCATTACCACAATATCCCCAGAAATAGGTGCAAAAATCGTAATTACAGAGGTCAAGTTCCCTTTTTCAACATTTGCAGGACTTATATTGAGCATGGCCAGTTTTGCTTTTAAGCTTTGGTGCATTCCTTTGGCTCTCTTGTATTCGCTTTCGGCTTTTAAGTAGTTTTTTTGAGAAGTTATTTTTTCATCAAATAAGGCTTTTTGACGTAAATACTCTGATTTTAGGTAATTTATTTGCTCGGAAACATCCAAATATTCTTTTTGAATATCCAAATATTCCGTGTTTTCTAATGTCAATAAAGCTTGTCCTTTTTTAACTTGATTGCCAACTAAAAGTTTTGTCGATTTAACGTAACCTCCAATAAAGCTCGTTATTTGAGCTCTGTTTTGCGGCGGAACGTCAATTTTTCCAGATGTTTTAATGGTTAGATCAAAATCTTGTTCGATTGGTGAAGCAATTTCCATCGCACCCGACTTAAATTGTGTGCTGGTAATTTCAATCAGGTTCTCCTCTTTAGCTGAAGATTCCTCCGTTTTTGCTTCTTTACAAGAGAAAAGGATTATAGATAGGGAAAGTATATAAAGTGATTTTTTCATTTTTAAAACAATTTTAGTAATTAAGATATTGAATGTCAAGTTGGATTATATTAAATTGAAGTACATTATCGAGGTAATCTACTTGAATATTGGAGGCGTTTTCTAAACTTTGGATGTACTGAAAGAAATCAATTTCTCCCTGTTTGTAGCTAAGATTCCCCACTTTAATGATTTCGTCAGATAATTTTTTCCCAATTTGAGCATAGTAATTGATTGCCTCTTGATATTTGGCCAATTCATTCTTTTTTTGAATGATAAATTCACTTCTCTTTTGGATCTGGTTTTGTCTTTGTTGTTCCCAACTTTCCCATTCGAGTTGAGCTACTTTAGTTTTTGAAATAGTACCCGAAAACAAAATAGGAAGCGATAGCCCAACTTGAAAACCATTCAATGATTGGGATAATCCTTTATTGGAACCCGTAAAATATTCTAAATTAATATCAGGTAACCAATGTTGTTTTTGTAATTTAATTTGGTTTTTGTATTTTGTACTAACACTTTCTAAATAAGCGTTTTGTACAGATTCATTTCTTGTATCCATTGCAACAGACATTGGACTGATTGCACTGGTCGAAATGACAATTTTTTCATCGGTTTGTATTAATGAATGTAAAACGGCATACTGTGCTTTCTTTTCTGATTCAATTTGATTCAGCTTGGTTTTTATTTGTCTGAATTTAGCTTGAGCGGTAATTTTTTCTAAGTAGTTTGTCTCTCCTAATTCAAAACGTCTGTCACTAGCTTTAGAGAAATTTTGATACAAACTGTCTAAATAAACGTACAATTTCTCTTGGTGTTGAAAATAGACAATTTCCTGATAAACCTTAGAAATTTCTAAAGACAGCTTGCTTTTACGCATTTCAAAACTGGCCTTTTCTTTATCGTAATCAGCAGTATATACTTTCTTTTGTGCTCCGTAAACAGTTGGAAATGCAAAATTTTGTTGGATACCAATAACGTTTAAAGGTTCGTTATTAAAAGCTAAATTATTGTTATCCTTATTGTAATATAGGTTTGTTTTATCGAAGGTGTAGGCACTTTTTATAGTAGCTTCATATTTATCCACCTGCAATTGCTGCGCTTTTAATTCTTTATTATTTTGAATTCCAGATGCTATCAATTGATCCAACTCAGAATTTGTCGTTTGAGCGAAAGCAAATGAGGAACTCAATAAAAGTAACAGGATATAACTACCACCTTTATTTTTCTTGAATTTTGGTTTTTTGAACTCTTTTGTATCAAATATTTTATATAAAATGGGCAATACAATCATCGTAAGAATGGTAGCGGTAAACAGGCCTCCAATTACTACTGTAGCCAACGGTCTTTGTACTTCGGCTCCTGCCGATGCTGAAATTGCCATAGGTAAAAATCCTAATGCTGCCGCTGCTGCCGTTAATATTACAGGTCGCAATCGATCTGTAGTTCCTTTCAAAATAAGTTCATCAATATTATTCATTCCCTGATGTTTCAATTCTTTAAAGTGTTCCACCAATACAATTCCGTTTAAAACGGCAATACCAAACAAGGCAATGAATCCAACTCCAGCAGAAATACTAAACGGTAAGTCTCGCATCCACAAAAACAAAATTCCGCCCACAGCCGAAAGTGGTATCGCTGAATAAACCATCAAGGCTTCTTTGATAGAGCCAAAGGCAAAATACAATAAGATAAAAATCAATAATAAAGCAATAGGAACAGCGATCATTAAACGTGCTTTGGCACTTTCTAAGTTCTCAAACTGACCGCCATATTGTACATAATAACCAGCAGGTAACTTGATCTGGTTGTCGATAATTTTTTGAATATCAGTTACCACACTTTGTAAATCTCTGTTTCGAACATTGATTCCTACCACAATCCTACGATTGGTATTGTCTCTGGAAATCTTAGCTGGACCTTGGGTATAGTCAATTGTTGCTAATTCTTCCAATGGAATTTGCTGACCTGAAGGTGCAGAAATATAAAGATTCTTCAAGTCATTGATTCCGGTTCTATTGGTTTGGTCTAAACGAATCACCATATCAAAACGCTTTTCACCTTCAAATACATTTCCAACGGTTTTTCCGGCAAAGCCAAGAGCGATCATTTCATTCAAATCAGAAATATTTAATCCGTAGCGCGCAATTTTGGAACGGTCGTATTGTACGGTCATTTGCGGTAAACCCTCGGTTTTTTCGATTATAACATCGGAGGCTCCTTCCACTTTTTCTATTGCTTTTTTTATCTCATTCGCCTTTTGAGCCAAGACATTCAAATCTTCACCAAAAACCTTAACCGCCACATCAGATCGAGTCCCTGATATTAATTCGTTGAAACGCATTTCTATGGGTTGAGTAAACTCGATTTCTATATTTGGAATTTGTTTTTCAATAGCTGCCTTTATTTTATCGGCCAGTTCATCTTTGCTCGAGGCCGATACCCATTCCGATTTTGGTTTTAATTTTATAATGACATCACTTTCCTCCATACTCATAGGGTCAGTAGGAACTTCGGCGGCGCCAATTCGACTGACAACCTGTTCTACTTCGGGAAAGTTTTTGAGTATAATTTTTTCCATTTGGGTAGTAATGGCAATTGTTTTAGTCAATGTAGTCCCCGTTTTTAAGACAGGCTGAATTACAAAATCTCCTTCATCAAGTGTTGGGATAAACTCTCCTCCCATTGTAGCAAATAAAACTACGGCAGAAACTAACAATCCCAAAGCAGCATACAACACTTTTTTAGTATTGACCAAAGCCCAACTGATTATTGGTAAATACCAAGAATTGAGCTTTTGAATTAATCTACTCGATAAAGAATTTGGGTTTTCTTCTTTTGGTTTTAAAAATAAAGACGAAATTACCGGTACATAAGTAAAACAAAACAGCATAGCTCCTACCAAGGCGAAGCTAAAAGTCATGGCCATGGGTTTGAACATTTTCCCTTCGACACCAGAAAGCGAAAGAATAGGAATGAAAACAATTAAGATAATAAGCTGGCCAAAAATAGCCGAGTTCATCATCTTGGAAGCACTTTTATGAGTAATTTTATCAATTTCTATTTGTTGTTCTCTCTTAGAAAGCGGCCCCAATTTAGCCGACTTACTGGCGATTTGAAAGGCGATAAATTCGACTATAATTACCGCGCCATCAATTATAATTCCAAAATCAATGGCACCAAGACTCATTAAGTTGGCATCAATTTTAAAAATATTCATCAAAGAAATAGCAAAAAGCAAACACAATGGAATCACCGAAGCGACAACCAGTCCAGAACGCCAATTTCCTAGCAACAAAACCACTACAAAAATGACAATCAAACAACCTAAAATAAGGTTTTCGGCTACCGTAAAAGTTGTTTTTCCCACTAACTCACTGCGTTCCAGAAATCCATTGATATAAACACCTTCAGGCAAAGACTTTTCAATTAAAGCAATTCTATCTTTTACATCATTAATCACTTGTTTTGAATTGGCTCCTTTGAGCATCATCACCTGACCTAAAACCTTCTCTCCTTCACCATTTCCGGTAATTGCGCCAAAACGATTGGCATGACCAAAACGAACTTCTGCCACATTCTTGATGTACACTGGAAAACCATTGGTATTCTTAACGACAATGTTTTCTATATCTTGTAGTGATTTTACTTTTCCTTCAGCACGAATAAAATAACTTTGATTTACTTTTTCAATATAAGCACCTCCAGCAATGCTATTGTTTTTTTCGAGAGCTGTAAAAACATCTGTAGTAGCGATATTCATCGCTTTTAGCTGTGATGGATTTATGGCAATTTCGTATTGTTTTAAAAATCCGCCCCAGGTATTAATTTCTACAACTCCTTTTATTCCTGATAATTGTCTTTTTACAACCCAATCTTGAATGGTTCTTAAATCAGTAACCGAATATAAGTTTTTGAACTCGGGTTTTACTTCAATCGTATACTGGTACACTTCGCCTAGCCCCGTTGTTATTGGCCCCATTTCGGGAGTTCCAAAACCTTCCGGTATTTTTTCTGAAGCGGTTTTTATTTTTTCGGCGATTAATTGTCGCGGTAAGTAAGTTCCTAACTCTTCTTCAAAAACAATGGTTACTACTGATAATCCAAATTTTGAGATAGACCGAATTTCAGTTACACCAGGCAAGTTGGCCATTTCAATCTCTACAGGATAAGTGATGTATTGCTCAATATCTTGAGTAGAAAGATTGCGAGAAGTAGTAATAACTTGAACTTGATTATTAGTCACATCTGGTATGGCACCAATGGAAATTTTGAAAATAGAATAAACTCCAAATCCTGAAATCACAAGCGTAAATAACAAAATGATGAGTTTGTTTTTTAAACTAAAAGCTATAATTTTTTCTAACATTTATATTTTATTTTATTATGTAAAAGTAAAATATATAGATAGGATTAAACTTAAGATTGTCTTAAGTAATACTTAAAAAGAAATTTAATCGAAATTCAATGTCACTTGAGTTCCTATGTGTTCCTGACTTGTAACTGCTATAGAAATATTCAACAATTTACATAAACGGTTTACAATGGACAAACCTAATCCTGTTCCTTTTATCTCAGGATGATTGCTTGCTTTTGAGCGATAAAAAGGATGGAATATTTTTTCTAAATCTTCTTTTGGAATTCCAATTCCTGTGTCAGAAATATGACATGAAATTCTCCCACCGGATTCCGTTAACCGAATGATTAATTGCCCATTTTCATTTGAATACCTAATGGCATTTGAGACAATATTTTCAATAATCGTCGAGGCGAGATAACGGTCGCTTTTGACAAACATTTCATTGGGAAATGGAGTAATTACTTGAATGTTTTTTGCCTGAATGACAGCAGAAAATCTCGAAATTACATCCAATATTATTGTATCTAGCGAAATGCTTTCGATTTGTACAGATTGATTTTCAAATCGCGCCAATAAGAGCAATTGATCTACCAAATTATTCAAGCGATTTACTTCCTTGACACAATAATTAATTTTGTCCTGATATTCCTCTTGGTTTCGGGGTTTTCGAACCAAAACTTCCAAGGTTCCTTTTATGACCGTTAAAGGCGTTCTTAACTCATGGGAAGCGTCTGAAGTAAATTGTCTTTCTCTTTCTACTGCCGTTTCAATTCGATCCAAAAGCTTATTAATTGTTTGAGACAAAACATATAATTCATCCTGTTTTTGCGGTAGCGGAATTCTGGATTTTAAATTATCCTTTGTGATAATATTCGAAGTTTCTATAATAGCACTTATGGGTTTTATACTTCTTCCGGCAATAAATCGGGCGATAAGAAACAGAATCAAAAGTATTAGAGGATAAGCGATAATTAATATTTCGGATAAATTTTGAAGAACCATCGAAGCGCCTTCCAGCGACATAGCGATCATCAAATAGCCTATAATCCGGTCGTTTTGAAAAATAGGAACTTGAATTTGACGAATTTTATTGTTCAAAATTTTGGTGTCAAACAAAACATTGTCGGCTATGTTTTTATCAAAAAATAAGGTTTCATTTTTTAAGTTTGGAGATTTTTCAAAAACTTCTCCTTTCTTATTTAAAAACTGAATAAAAACAGGATTTACTTCGACAGTATTATGCTCTCTTTCCTCCCATTCTTTTGCATGAATCAAGTAAAAACTATTATTTTTAATTTCGATTTCATTCAAATGACTATTGACCTCTTTTGAAATATCGGAGTTTACATGATTGTAAACACTTAGTTTTACGATAGAATAAATCACAAAGAAAACCACAAAAATCAAAAGTGCGGTAGTGATAATGTAATGTGAGGCAATTCTATTTTTAAAGGAAAGTTGTTTCATATAGAGTTAGTCGTTAGCGATGTAACCTACACCACGAACAGTTTTAATATAATCTTGTTCTATTTTTAAATTCAGTTTTTTTCTAATGGCATTCATAAAAACATCAATAACGCCAGTGTCATATTCAAAATGAATGTCCCAGACATCTTCAATAATCTGATTTCGAGTACAAACTTTTCCTTTGTTTCTAACAAGATAAGATAACAATTCAAATTCCCTTTGAGTTAAAGAAACTTCCTCTTCGTTTACTAAAACCAGATGTTTTTCCAGATTAATTTGTATTGTACCCAAAGTTAAAATTTCGTCTTGCTGTTGATTCCTAAAGTGAATTTTTATTCGTTCGACTAGTTCTTCAAAGCTGAACGGTTTTTTGATATAATCATTGGCACCCGCTTTTAATCCTTCAATTGTCTCTTGAACAGTGTCTTTGGCAGTCAAAAAAATTATTGGAGTTGTTTTATTTTTCTCCCGAATCGCCTTGCAAACTGCTACGCCCGTCATTTTTGGCAACATCCAATCCAGCAGAATCAAATCAAAAGGCTCGTTTTGGCTTAATTCATAACCTTGAGCACCATCTGCTGCAGTACTGATTTGATAGCCTTCTTCTTCTAAGCCTTGCTGCAGGAATTGAACTATACCCAATTCGTCTTCGACAATTAAAATATGCATTTAGCTTTTTTTTATTAAAAACCTTACTATAGAACCTAAGAGTTACAAATTTAAGCTAAAATTGATTCAAGTTTTATTCCTTAGTATTTGTATTAAGCAAAAATTAAGAAAATAATAGTTTAAAAAGTTAACTACTTTTTTACTCTGATTTAACTATTTTTACAAAAAAATTATACAAACATGACATTTTTTAAAAAATTAACGCCTTTTTATAACCTAATTCTTTTTTACGTTATAGTAAGTTTTATCTTAAGGATAGTACTGCTTTTTCATCCCATAACACAAGCTAGCTATAACTGGACAGAGGTTCTTAAAATTTTCTCTTACGGATTGGTTTCTGATTTTTTTGTGTTCATTTTGGCCAGCGGTTTTCTTTGGTTGTATCTTATATTTATATCCAATACAAAATATTTAAAACCTTATGGTTACCTTATTTTGGGAGTATTAATCGCCTTACTATTATATATTATTTCGGGAAAATCAATCCTGACTGAATATGGAGGCGCATTGCCCGAAATAGGTTTGGCATTCGTAGGTATAAAAACGATTTTATTTGGCTTATTACTTTTTTTACCCAAATACCGAAACAAAATAAGATTCTGGCTTTTTAGCTTTGTGATGTTCCTATTTGTTCTTTTGATATTGCAAAATGCCATCAGCGAATACTTTTTCTGGAATGAATTTGGGGTCAAATACAATTTTATAGCCGTTAATTATTTGGTTTACACCAATGAGGTAATTGGGAATATTATGGAATCGTATCCGGTAATTCCATTGTTTACCGCATTATTCCTTATTGCAGGAATCGCAACTTATTTTATTGTAAAAGGATCCAGAAGTTATATTGACAGTATTCCAACTTTCGTTGAAAAAATAAAAATTTCGGGTCTTTATCTTGTTTTATTCGCGCTCTCCATAGTTTCAGTTCCTTTTTTGGCAACCAAAGAAAATTCTCAAAATATTTTCTCTAATGAATTACAGGCTAACGGAATTTATAAGTTCTATTTGGCTTTCATGAATAGCGAATTGGATTATTTTAAATTTTACAAAACCTTACCCGAAAAAGAAGTCTATGCTTTATTAGGACAACAAATTCCTTCTCTTACGGGCGAATCAACATTAAGGGAAATAAAAAGTGCTGCAGCAGAAAATCACAAAAACGTCGTTTTAATTACTATTGAAAGTTACAGTGCTGATTTTATGAAAATGTACGGAAATGATAAAAATATCACTCCATTTCTAGATGATTTAGCCACAAAAAGTTTGGTATTTACTAATTTCTATGCTTCTGGTAATAGAACGGTACGTGGTCTTGAGGCTGTAACCCTATCTTTACCTCCTACTGCTGGTGAAAGTGTTGTAAAACGCAAGGACAACAAAGATAAATTCACAACCGGAAGTATTTTTAAACAAAAAGGGTACCATGTAAAATACCTTTATGGTGGAGATGCCTTTTTTGACAATATGGAGGATTTTTTTGGAGGTAATGGCTATGACATTGTGGACAAGAAAACATTAAAACCAAATGAAATTAGCTTCTCTAATGTATGGGGAGTTTGCGACGAAGATATGGCAGACAAAGCAATCAGTGTGATGAATGAAGAAGCAAAGTCAGGAAAACCATTTTTCAACCATTGGATGACGGTAAGCAACCACAGACCTTTTACTTATCCGAATAACAAAATTGATATTCCGGGTGATGCTAAATCGCGAGATGGCGGTGTCAAATACACAGATTATGCGTTAAAGAAATTCTTTACCATGGCTCAAAAACAGCCTTGGTTTGCCAATACAGTTTTTGTTATTGTATCGGATCATTGCGCTTCGAGTGCAGGAAAAACAGAACTTCCGGTCGATAAATATAGAATTCCGGCCATGATTTACAGTCCTGGTTTTATTCAGCCACAGCGTTATACCAAGCTAATGTCGCAAATAGACATTATGCCAACCTTATTTGGACTTTTAAATTTTAATTACCAAAGCAAGTTTTTTGGTCAGGATGTTTTAAAACCAGATTATAAACCAAGAGCATTGATTGCCACTTATCAGGATTTGGGGATGATAAAAGATAATGTTTTAACTATTATTTCGCCAAAACAACAAGTCAAACAATTTCAACTGACTTTATTACCTAAAGAAGGTGTCGAGAATGATTTTCAAATTTATTACGACCAAAAACCAATTTCAAAAGAAAGAACGGATTTAGTTAATGAAACGATTTCTTTTTATCAAACGGCTTCGGATATGTTGAAGAAAAAGCAATACGACAAAATAAGGTAAATAAAAAAACGGCTGAGATTTGATTCTCAGCCGTTTTTCTTTATATAATTGTAAGGATTTAAAATTCCTTTTCACTTTCTAATCCAAAAAGCTTTCCTTTTTCCCAAAGCTTCAGATCTCTTTTTAGGCCTTTCTGATTGTAGTTTGTCAATTCTTTTGCATCAAGATTACTTAAATCTGGTTTCCCTGCATTTACCCAAGCAGTGTACCAAAAACTAGAAGTTGCTGCAATAGCTTTTTTCATTTGATTTTCGACCATTCCGTTTAAAGCTGTATGCAATTTAGTGGCATATTCATCCGAATAGATTACTCCATTGTATTTATTTTTTGCAATGTTTCCGGCTGCATCCATAACATATAGTTTATTCTCAGGAGTCGCTGTTCTTAAACCTTTATCTATGGCCAATAACGGCTCAACTAAACTATGGGTGTCAAACATAATATCCCAAGTTGCTTTCTCTACATCTTCAATATAAACTGCAGATGTCGTGTTGAATTTGTAATTTTTGGCGAATAATTCCGGTAATCTGCTTTCCCACAAAGAATGAATTCCTTTTTGGTTGGTGTTTTGTCCGTCATGATTGTCCGAAGTATGCAATGGCATGTGCGCATCGGCAATGTAATGTCCAAGATCTGAGGCTAAAAACAAGATTTCAGTTTTTCTTTTTTCTTTAAAAGCTTTAGTCAATTTAACCATCATGTCTTGAATATACCAAGGCAATATTCCGTTTTTGTCCAAGAACTTCGCATCGTATTTTTGTTTGGCTTCTTCCAAAGTTTTTGGAAAGCTGTCGGTACTACCATAATTTTCCATGTCAAAATAGTGACGTGGTCCTTCGGCTTTGTCATTTACCGCATATTTTCTTACATCAGGAACCGTCGATTCTGTAGTGATGAAATCAATATGGTTGTAAAAAAAAATCTGCAGTGGTTTGGGCAACGCCATTACAGCGGCATTATTTATTCTTTCGTGTCCGATAATTCCCCACGACAAAGTTAGAAAACCAATAGCTATTGCACTTAACAATACAATTGTAGGTTTAAATTTAATATTTTTCATTACTTTTATTTATATGAGTTACAAATGTATTTTATTTTTGAGTAAATAAAAAACAAGAGGTTTAAGATTACATTAATTAATAGCAATAACTATGTTTCGGCATCAAGGAATAAATAGAACTTTCATTCATAATTTACGTTTGGCTACTCTACTTTCATTTGTTGCTGGAATTGTAAATATTACTGGGGTTTTGGCGGTAAAAACGTTGACAACTAATGTAACAGGTCATTTTGCTTTTTTTGCTGAAGAAGTCATTAAAGATAATTATGTGGCCGCAATCACCTTTTTTATTTTTACTCTTTTCTTTTTATTGGGATCTTTTACCTCCAATTTTTTAGCGGAATTGGTAGCGCAAAAAAAACCTCATTTGCTCCATGTAATTCCAATTTCTATAGAGATTGCCATTTTAACATCAGTTGGTTTTTTTGCCAAAGCAGCAGATCTGTCCTCGTTAGAAGGGAAATACATTGCTTTTTCGATGCTTTTTGCTATGGGGATCCAAAATTCACTGGTTACGAAAATATCAAAATCTATCGTGAGAACAACTCATCTAACAGGCCTTTTTACTGATTTGGGAATTGAGTTGTCACAATTGTTTTTTTATAAAAAAGAAAGCCAAAGAAAAAGCCTAAAGGCTAGTATTTCTTTGCGACTATCCATAATAATTTTCTTTTTTATTGGCTGTATTTCGGGAGGTTTTATGTATACTTTTCTCGAATTGAAAACACTTTTTGTGAGTGCTTTTTTTCTTCTAATTGCCCTTATGTACGATTACATCAGATTGCAATTTTTGGTAATCAAAAGAAAAAGAATCACTTCTCACCTTAGTTGAAATACATAATCGAGAATAATGCTGCGACAGCAATGAATCCCCAAAGCAAAATACCCTGAAACAACGGTTTTAAACCAACTAATTTTAAGACATTAAAGTTTAATCCTGCGCCTATTAAAAATAAAGTAATTGTTAGCCCAATTTTAGCCATTGAAACCAAATATGGCGATACAATAGTCATTTGAGGAACATAAGTATTCATAAGCATTGCCAGAATAAACAATCCAATAAAATACGGAATTTTAAGCTTTCCGGACTTATTTTTAAACAATACGGCAGTCATTAGAGCTACAGGAATAATCCATAAAGCTCTGGCCAATTTTATCGTTGTTGCAATTTGTAAGGCTTCCGGTCCGTATTTATTGGCGGCTCCCACTACGGAACTGGTGTCATGAATGGCAATGGCACACCATAAACCAAATTCTTGTTGGGATAAATCCAACCAATGCCCTAGAGCGGGAAATAAGAACAAAGCAATAGAGTTCAAGATAAAAATAACACCCAGAGCCACCGAGGTTTGCTTTTCATCCGATTTTATCACTGGTGCAATCGCTGCAATGGCGCTTCCTCCACAAATAGCCGTTCCACAAGAGATTAAATGAGAAGTTTTCTTTTCAATGCGCAACCATTTCCCAAGGAAAAAACCTAAAATCAATGTGCTAAATATTGAAGCGACTGTAAATAAAAAGCCTTCTTTTCCGGCGCTTAATGCGCTGTTTACATTCATCCCGAAGCCAAGTCCAACTACTGAAATTTGCAACAAAATATTGGTAGCTTTATGATTGAATTCTAAAAAAGGATGTCCTGACAAATTTGCTACAACCAAGCCCAACAAAAGAGCAATGGCTGGTGAAATAAAACCTGAAAGACAAAATAGGGCTAATATGCCAAAGATCATTTTCTCAAACCTTGCACTTAGTTTAAGAAAAGTAGCGTTGTTTTTTTTAATTGTTTCGAAATGATTTTTCAAAGTAAAATTATTTAAATATTACTCTGCAAAGATCAGCCGTATAAATGGCTTTCACCAATCATAAAAAATAATCCGCTATAACTCCAGGTTATAGTAACTAGAGATGTTTTTTAGAAATAAATCCGAGAGTGATTCTTTTTTTCCTTGAAGGCTAATGACATAAAAATAACGTTCCATACTAAGGTTTTTTACATCAAGTATCGCCAGTTCGTTATTTTTTAGTTCTTTTTCTATGGCATGAATCGATACAAAAGCAACACAGTCAGAGTTCATTAAATAAGATTTGATGCTTTCGGTACTTCCTAATTCCATTTCAACAGTCAGCTGGGAGAAACTAATTTCTAGAGATTTTAAAGCATGCTCTATAACTTCTAATGTTCCGGAACCCTGTTCTCGAATTAAAAATTTCATTTCTAAAAGATCCTCTTTCGAAATTTCTTTTTTGTTCACCAAAGGATTCTTGCTGTTGCATACCAATACTAATTCGTCTTTTAAAAACGGAATGTATTTTATCAGTTGGTTTTTAGATTGTCCTTCAACAATTCCAATCTCAATTTCTTTATTTAATAGCGCATTCTCAATTTGTTCCGTATTTCCATTGCGTAAATTGACTTTTACATCTGCCATTTTCTGATGAAAACGGGCTAGAAGTGGCGGAATTATATATTGTGAAATAGTGGTGCTAGCTCCCAATCGCAGTATTCCTCTTTGCTGATGAATAAGCGTACTCATATCAAAATCGATTTCACGATAGATTTCAAAAATGCTTTTTGCGTGTTCTAAGAGTACTTTTCCGGCTTGGGTCAAGGAAATCTTAGAACCGTTTCTGTCAAAAAGTTTTACTTTGTATTCTTCTTCTAATTCTTGGATGTGTTTAGAAACTGCGGGTTGGGTGATAAATAAATTGCTAGCCGCTTTTGTAAAACTCAATCGGTTTGCAACGGCATAGAATACTTTGAGCCTAAAATCCATAATCGTACTTTCTTGTTTAATTAAAACTACAGTAAACCATTGTATTTTCGAACAAACCATTCGGCCGAAAGCAAAGCGGCAATTAAAACCAACAACCATTCCCACTCAATCAATGGAGATCTTGTTATATTGTTTTTTTGGATCGATTTGTAGCTGTCGTCTTCTAAAAGTGATTTTACTAATTCATTCACCTGATTGGGAAAATAGGTTTTTCCCTGAGTTAAATTAGCCAATTGATTTAATTTTTCCAAATCTGGATTGATGAATTGCTTTTCAATATCAAAATCCAAAATCTCGAAATGACTGGAATACGAACTTTTTGAATTTAGCTCTTTTACAGTAAAATTATAATTTCCGGGTGCCAATCCGTCTAAATTAACTTTATAAGAATTATTGCTTTTTAGCAAATCGTAATTTTTACTTTGCTTGGTTTTCGTATTGGTTATCGAAATTGTCAAATGTGCCTTTTCGTCAAACTCGTAATTTTTATTGAAATATTGAGCCGTAATTTCGATCGCTTCCCCTGAATTATAAAAGCTTTCATGATTTACAACCAATGATTTTTTGGAATTATTGGAAGCCAAAAATTGGATTGTTTTGTCTATAAAAACATCAAATTTATCAAAAGACTGATTGTCAACATGACTTTGCAAACGCCATTTCCAAGCATTTTCACCTAAAAGAAAAGCCGTTCTTTTTCCTTGATTTTCGGCAAAAGCCAGCAAAGGCGAATTGGTTTCCATATTTCTGATTTTGGACGAAAGTAAAACAGAAAGATTGCCTTTGGTTGTCACTGTTCCGAAAGGATTTTGCAAAGGCGGAAAATTTTCGAATCCGATATTTTCAATGGCAAACAAATTGAATTGCGAATTAAAGCTTGCCAAATAATCTTCTTTTTGCGCGCCCATTTTAAACAGCAAACTATTTTGCTGCTGATTCAAAAACGGAAAATCAGTATGCGTTCCCGTAATAATAAAAGTGTTAATTCCCGCCAGTTTGTTCTCTTCAAAAAGGGTTTTAAATTCGGCTGTAGGCTGGTACAAAATCAAAACGCCATAATCTTGTAATGAATTGATATTCTTTGGGTTAATAATAGTTACTTTGCGTTGCGCATTAGATTCGATCGCGCGTTTTAAAGCACTGATATCAGGATGGTTTATAGCCGAAACGAGCGCTATATTTGTCTTTTGATCGATCACTTCAACGGCAAAATTCTTAGTATTGTTGTAGCTGTTTTTCTCTTTTTCTTTAGAAGTTATGGTTGCCTTAAAAACTTGTGAACCTAATTTTTCTGCGGGCAAAAGCACATTGATAACTGCTGTTTTTTTAGAAGCCGAAAAGGAAATAGTTTGTTTGCTCAAAATAGATTTCCCTTGCGAAATACTAAAATCGGCCAAAATATTTTTATTTCCCGAATACTGTAAAAATACTTCAACAGGAAATTTATTTTTATAAAAAGCATATTTGTTTACATTCAGCTGATTTATTTTTAAATCCAACTGTTTTATGGTATCGCCCAAAACAATCTGAAAAACTTTGTTAGCCGTATCAAAAGCATACACATAATCATTACCTGAAGTTTGATTTCCATCGGTAATAATAATGGTCGGGAAAATAATGTTTTTGTTAATGCTCTTTAAATCCTTCGCAATCGCGTCTAAATTGGACTGTGTTCCTTTAAAATCAAACTTTTCTGATTGTTGGAATTCGTTGTCAAACCGATAGGATTGAATATCAAATTTTTCATTTAAGGCTTCATTGGATGCTAATTCTTTATAGACTTTTAATGCTGTTTTATCCGCATTTAAGTAGGAAATTGAACTAGAATTGTCCACCACAAGAGCCAAAGGTGGTTTTACTATTTCTAGAGTATTTCTAGTGATTATGGGATTAATCAGCAATAGTAACAGACAGAAAATAGATAGAAAACGCAAAAAAGCCAAAAACAAGTTTAATTTCGACTTGTTTTTGGCTTTGTAATAATATTGAAAAAAGGACAAACCACCAGCTATTAATAATGAAAAAACTAGTAATAAAACGGTGTTTGTAGTCATCCTTTTTTATTTTAAATGATGAATTTTAAATTTTGAATTCCTCATCATTTAAAATTCATAATTCTTAATTTATAATTAAATCTAGGTAAGCATTCCTCCGTCAACATTCATGACTTGTCCGGTAACGTATGCACTCATATCTGAAGCAAAGAAAAGACAAGCATTGGCCACATCATCAGTTGTTCCACCGCGTTTCAACGGAATACCGTCTCTCCATCCTTGAACCACATCGTCACTTAATTTTGCAGTCATTTCCGTCTCAATAAATCCTGGCGCAATCGCATTACAACGAATGTTACGTGAACCTAATTCCAAAGCAACTGATTTTGTAAAACCAATAACTCCAGCCTTAGAAGCAGCATAATTTGTTTGTCCGGCATTTCCTTTCACTCCCACTACACTACTCATATTGATGATAGAACCGGCACGTTGTTTCAAGAATGTTTTTTGAATTGCTTTTGTCATATTGAATACCGATTTCAAATTGACATCAATAACTTGATCAAAATCAGCTTCAGACATACGCATCAAAAGGTTGTCTTTCGTAATTCCTGCATTGTTAATCAAAATATCTACAGTTCCAAATTCAGCCAAAACAGCATCCACAAATGTTTGTGCTTCATTAAAATCTGCCGCGTTTGATTGGTATCCTTTGGCTTTAATTCCTAAAGCGTTTAATTCGTTTTCTAATGCTAAAGCCGACTCAACAGACGAACTGTAAGTAAAAGCAACATTTGCTCCATGTTTTGCAAAAACCTCTGCAATTCCTTTTCCAATTCCGCGACTTGCGCCTGTTATAATGGCCACTTTTCCTTCTAGTAATTTCATGTTCTAAAACTTAGTTTAATTTTTATTGGTAGCTATTCCTGCTATTTGCTTCAATATTTGATGTTTATAAAAAAAAACATCAAATGATTTCCACTACAAATGTTCACATTCACTGAACTCTTATGAAAATAAAAGTCAAGTGAAGTAATCAGGACTATCTTACAGCCGTCAAATATAGAATAATTCCTTTTTTAAAAAAAATTTGAAATTCAATAACATCAATATAAATAACTTCAATTAAATTTTAAAAATGCGATTTACCCATTTATCCCAAAAATTGGCATAAATAGCAACCAATGTAAAGATAAACAAGAATAAGTGATACCAGGCATTACTGATTAAATCTACGAAATTCAGTTTCCCATTAGCAAAGCTTAAAATTAGCAGCACTTGAGCTCCGTAAGGCAAAATCCCCTGAATAATACAAGAAAAAATATCAAGTATTGTTGCCGTTTTCCTTGGATTTAAATCATATTCGTCATTGATTTCTTTGGCAATATTTCCCGTAATGACGATAGAAACCGTATTGTTAGCAATTGCTAAATTCGCGAGTCCCACTAATGTTCCAATTCCAGTTTGAGCTGATTTTTTGCTTTTAATGCGTCTTTTCACCTGAGACAAAACATAATCGATACCGCCGGCTTTATCTACCATGGCTGCTAAACCACCTGTAAGCATAGAAAGTAAGAAAATTTCAGTCATACTGGTAAAGCCTTCATAGATTTTCTGGGTAAAAGCCATCAAAGTAAAATTATCCCCAAAAAAACCGATGGCACCAGCAAGCAAAGTGCCAATAATTAATGTCGAAAAAACATTAACTCCGGATACCGCCAGAACAATCACCAACACATAAGGAACTATAGTAACCCAATTAAAGCTGTTTGTAGGAATTGCAACGGTGTTAATATCAGAATTTAATCCCAAATAAAAGAGAACTAAAATAGTGATTAGCGCAGCAGGAAAAGCAATAAATAAATTGATTTTAAACTTGTCCTTCAATTTACAACCCAAAGATTGTGTTGCCGCAATCGTAGTATCCGATATCATCGAAAGATTGTCTCCCAGCATCGAACCTCCCAATAAAGCACCTGAAATTAAAGGCAAAGAAGCGCCACTTTTGTCAGCCAAACTTACCGCTATGGGTCCAATGGCGACAATCGCTCCAACCGAAGTTCCAGTTGCCGTAGATAAAAAAGCAGCGATTAAAAAAATTCCCAACGGAAAATAGGCAACATCAATATTATTAATTCCTAAACTTACTACTGCATCTACACCGCCCGTAGCTTTACTCACGACTGCAAAAGCACCAGCCAGTAAATAAATCAAACACATAGTCATTATTTTACTTTCTCCGCATCCGGCTATCAAAGTTGAAATTTTCTCCTCTGTAGATGATTTAAAAAGGAGAAATGCAGAAATAATTCCCAATAAAACCGCAACCGGAGATGGAAACGCATAGAAATCATTGAGCCAAATACCAGCTCCCAAGAAAGTAAAGATAAAAATCAATAAAGGAATTAAAGCGAATGGATTACCATCATTTTTAACATGTTTTGTCATAATCAATTTATTAAATGAAAGGGATATGACGAAAAACAAAAAAGCAAAACAGGAATAAAAAACAACATTTTTTCCAAAGGATTTGGCTTATCGTTTTAGCACCTTGCTCGTTGTTGCAGGTTGCTATCTCCTAATAGAGATTCGTGATAACGGCTGCAAAAATAATATATATTTTAATATAAAAACATTCCTTTGCTAGTTTTTATGATTTTAAAGCAAAAAAAAGCCTTACCGAAGTAAAGCTTTTTTAAAATTATATAGATTGCAATGTTTTAGAAAGCCACATTCCATCTTGGTAATTTTCCGTTTTCATCTAAGAAATTCTGCAAAACTTGTCCTTCTACAGCCGTTGGAATAGCTTTAACTGTATCATTGAAAGTGTCGTACCAAACCACTTCTAATACACTAATGTCTTCCTTTTTCATTTGTGCCGGCCAAGAATATTTTCTTCCTGTTTTTGCAAATTGGTGACCGTTTACGATTTTATCATACAAACCGCCATTTTTGATTTTCAATGTTCCGTCGTTTTGAACAGTTCCTGTAGAACCAACCATAATCAACTCTTTGTCATCTCCTACTGCGTAAACTAAAAACACACCAGATCCTTCAGAAGCATTACAAACTTCCTCTAAACTATGATCGATAGAAAATGAAAACTGATTGCTAACTTCGAACTTTTTTAATTCCTTATACATATTATTTTATTTTTATTTGGATTGGCTTTGGAAAAACTAGCTCACAAAGACATGAAAAACAATTCAAAACCATTCATTTATATTGTTTTTATTAAAAATAAACTTCTAAAAAGCTTATTTTTTAATAAGTTGCAAAGGTATTTTTTTAATTCGATTTATAATAAAAAAGCCCCACAAATTGTGAGGCTTAATCTATTTTTAGTTTTAAATAGTAAACTATCCTAAAACTTCTTTTACTTTTTTACCAATTTCAGCTGGTGAATCAACAACATGAATACCGTTGTCTCTCATGATTTGTTTTTTAGCTTCAGCAGTATCATCAGCTCCACCAACGATAGCACCTGCATGACCCATTGTACGTCCCGCTGGAGCAGTAACTCCTGCGATGAATCCTACAACTGGTTTACGGTTACCATCAGCTTTGATCCATTTAGCAGCATCAGCTTCTAGTTGACCTCCAATTTCACCAATCATAACGATACATTCCGTTTCTGGATCGTTCATCAATAATTCAACCGCTTCTTTAGTAGTAGTTCCAATGATTGGATCTCCACCAATACCGATAGCAGTAGTGATTCCTAATCCTTGTTTTACCACTTGATCAGCAGCCTCATAAGTTAAAGTTCCTGATTTTGAAACGATACCTACGGTTCCTTTTTTGAAAACAAAACCTGGCATAATACCCACTTTAGCTTCACCAGGAGTAATAATTCCAGGACAGTTAGGACCAATTAATCTTGCATTTCTTTCTTTTACATAGTTATTAGCGTGAATCATATCAGCAACAGGAATTCCTTCTGTAATTGCGATAATCACTTTTATTCCAGCATCAGCAGCTTCCATAATTGCATCAGCAGCAAAAGCAGGTGGTACAAAAATGATAGTAGTGTCAGCTCCAGCTTGTTCTACAGCATCTTTCACTGTATTAAAAACAGGTCTGTCTAAATGCGTAGTTCCTCCTTTACCCGGAGTAACACCACCCACAACGTTAGTACCGTACTCAATCATTTGAGAAGCGTGGAAAGTTCCTTCACTTCCTGTAAATCCTTGAACAATTATTTTGGAATCTTTATTAACTAAAACACTCATGATATATATTTTATGTGATTTTTTTTAAATAGTGATGCAAAAGTAAGGTTTTCGAAATTATTTTAAGCCTTTTTTCGTATCAAAATAATTTATGATAATTAAGTTTGCTGTTATTTTAATTTAATTAAAATTTCAGGAATCTTTTTGATATTAGCCAATTGTTTTAATTTTTCTCTGGACTCTTCGATAGGCGTACCAAAATAGGTCTTTCCTCCTTCAACCGATTTTGTAACCCCGGTTTGACCAAGAATCACCGCTTTTTCACCAATAGTAATTCCGCTTGTGGTTCCTACCTGCCCCCAAATGGTAACTTCATCCTCAATAATTACGCAGCCGGCAATACCCGTTTGTGAAGCAATTAAACATTTTTTCCCAATTACAGTATCATGACCTACATGTACCTGATTGTCTATTTTTGTTCCTTCTCCAATGGTCGTATCTCCAGTAACCCCTTTATCAATTGTACACAAAGCTCCAATGCCTACATTGTTCTCAATAACCACTCTTCCGCCCGAAAGCAATTGATCAAAACCTTCTTCTCGCTTCTTATAATAAAAAGCATCAGCTCCTAAAATTGTTCCGGCATGAATGATGACATTATCACCTATAATTGTATGGTCATAAATAGAAACATTAGAATGGATCAAACAATTCTTCCCTATCACCACATGATTACCTATGAAGCTATTTGGTTGAATTACAGTGTTTTGACCTATTTCAGCTGAAGCAGAAATCGAAGCGTTAGAAGCTTGAAAAGGCTTGAAATGATTCGTCAACTTGTTGAAATCTCTAAAAGGATCGTCTGACAATAATAAAGCTTTTCCTTCTGGACAATCTACTTTTTTATTGATTAAAATAATAGTTGCGGCTGAGTTTAGTGCCTTATCGTAATATTTGGGATGATCTACAAAAACAATATCACCTGCTTCAACAACATGAATTTCATTCATGCCCAAAACGGGAAAATTCGAATCACCAACATACTCGCAGTCAATTATGGCTGCAATTTCTTGTAAAGGATAAACTTTTGGGAATTTCATAAATTTAGTATTCAGTGTTCAGTGTTTAGTACTCAGTTTGACTATAAACTGAATACTAAACACTGTAAACTATTCTTTTACACGCTCCATGTATGAACCAGAGGCTGTATCAATTTTAATTTTATCTCCTTCATTGATAAACAAAGGTACATTTACCGTTGCACCAGTTTCAACAGTTGCTGATTTAGTTGCATTTGTAGCCGTGTTTCCTTTAATTCCTGGTTCTGCATAAGTTACCTCAAGTATTACAGATGCTGGCATATCTACAGAAAGAGGCAAATCTGTTTCTGTATTGATGCTTACCATTACATTCTCGCCTTCTTTTAATAATTCAGGTGAGTCTAAGATGTTTTTATTCAAAGATATTTGTTCAAAAGTTTCCGTATTCATAAAATGAAACTCGTCCCCTTCTGGATATAAAAATTGAAATTTATGATTTTCAACACGAACTTCGTCAATTTTATGTCCTGCCGAAAAGGTATTGTCTAATACTTTTCCGTTAGTCAAACTTCTTAATTTTGTTCTAACGAAAGCGGGACCTTTACCTGGTTTAACATGAAGAAACTCGATAATCTTATAAATATCATTATTGAATTTAATACACAATCCGTTTTTAATATCTGATGTAGATGCCATTTTATTTTTTTATTTGTTGATTCGTTGATTCGCTAGTTTAATCGATTAAGTAATTAAAGGATTAAACATTTTTTATTAATAGTTCCCAGAGTATCCTTTCATAACACCTCTTGATGAATTTCTGATAAAATCAATAATTTCATCTCTCTCAGGAGTTGCTTCCATCTCACCTTCAATAATGCCTAAAGCCTGAGTGGTGTTGTAATTTTTTTGATATAAAATTCGGTATATATCTTGAATCTCTCTGATTTTTTCAGTCGAAAAACCACGTCTTCTTAATCCCACCGAGTTAATCCCTACATAAGACAAAGGCTCTTTAGCTGCCTTTGTATAAGGAGGAACGTCTTTTCTTAAAAGCGAACCACCTGAAATCATGGCATGATCTCCAATGTTAATAAATTGATGCACTGCTGATAATCCACCCACAATGGCGTAATTCCCTACAGTCACATGTCCTCCTAATAATACTCCATTGACAATAATGGCATTGTTTCCTACGTGGCAATCATGCGCAATGTGTGCACTGGCCATAATCAAACAATTATCACCTATAACGGTTTGACCCGATGCAACTGTTCCTCGATTGACTGTAACACATTCTCTAATGGTACAATTATCTCCAATAATTGCCAAAGATTCTTCTCCTCCAAATTTTAAATCCTGAGGAACAGCAGAGATTACTGCGCCAGGGAAAATGTTGCAATTCTTTCCTATTCTTGCACCTTCCATGATAGTAACATTGGAGCCAATCCAAGTACCATCTCCTATAACTACATTGTTATGAATGGTTGTGAAAGGTTCTATGACAACATTTTTGGCGATTTTAGCGCCAGGATGAACATATGCTAATGGTTGATTCATCTGCTTGTTTTTATTGTTTTCTATTTAATCAAATAAAAGATTGAAATTAATTTCCAATGCGCTTATTTGTCTTTATTTATTGTTTTTTAGCAATCTGTGCCATTAATTCAGCCTCAGCCACTAACCTTCCGTTAGCATAGGCATTAGCTTGCATGTGACAGATCCCTCTTCTAATAGGAGTAATCAAATCGCATTTAAAAATTAAAGTGTCTCCAGGCAGTACTTTTTGTTTGAATTTAACATTATCAATTTTCATGAAATAAGTTAAATAATTCTCCGGATCCGGAACTGTACTTAATACTAATATTCCTCCTGTTTGCGCCATAGCTTCAACAATTAAAACACCTGGCATAACCGGAGCATCAGGAAAGTGTCCAACAAAGAAATTTTCATTCATTGTTACATTTTTCATCCCTACCACATGGCTGTCTGACATTTCAATGATTCTGTCAATCAGCAAGAAAGGAGGTCTATGAGGCAAAACTGCCATGATTTTATGAATATCCATCAATGGTTCCTGATTCAAATCATAAACAGGAACATGATTTCTTTGCTCAATTTTTATAATTTTCGCCATTTTCTTGGCAAATTGAGTGTTTACAAAATGGCCTGGTTTATTAGCAATCACTTTACCTTGGATTTTAGTACCAATTAAAGCCAAATCCCCAACAACATCTAATAATTTATGTCTTGCTGCTTCATTAGGATAATGCAAAGTAAGATTGTCTAATATGCCGTTTGGTTTAACATTAATGGTTTCTTTACCAAAAGCCAGTTTTAAATTCTCCATTGTAGTTTCGGATATATCTTTATCTACATATACAATGGCATTATTTAAGTCTCCTCCTTTGATTAAACCATTATTCAATAGTGCTTCTAATTCGTGTAAGAAACTAAAGGTTCTGGATTCGGCAATTTCAGATTTAAACTCTGAAATATTTTTCATGGTTGCATTTTGAGTTCCTAAAATTTTAGTTCCAAAATCCACCATCGTGGTCACGCAATATTGATCACTCGGCATGATTAATATTTCGCTTCCGCTAGCTTCATCAGTAAAAGAAATAACCTCTTTTACTACATATACGTTTCGTTTTGAATTTTGCTCTTCAATTCCGGCTTTTTCAAGCGCTTCAACAAAATATTTAGATGAGCCATCCATAATAGGTAGCTCAGAAGCATTTAATTCTATAATAACATTGTCTAAATCACAACCTACTAAAGCTGCCAAAACATGTTCTGGAGTCTGAATTTGAACCCCAAGTTTTTCTAAATTTGTTCCTCTTTGTGTATTAACAACATAATTAGCGTCAGCTTCAATAACAGGCTGTCCCTCTAGATCTACTCTTACAAAAGTAAAACCATTATTTACTGGAGCAGGTTTAAAAGTCATTTTAACTTCCTTACCTGTGTGTAATCCAACTCCTGTTAGCGAGATTTCTGTCTTGATGGTCTTCTGTTTAACCATTGTTTCCATTTTTTTGGTTTAATATTTGTTTCTTTAACTCTTCAATTTCTGCTACAAGTTTAGGCAAATTCCTGAAATGCACGTATGATTTGCTAAAATCATTGTATCCAAATGCCGGACTTCCTTGTAAAACTTCATTGTCTTTTATGTTTCTGGCTAGACCTGCTTGGGCTTGAATGCGTACATTATCACCAATGGTTAAATGTCCAGCAATTCCTACTTGTCCGCCAATCATGCCGTTTCTTCCTATTTTTGTCGAACCAGCAATTCCGGTTTGAGCAGCGATAACAGTATTTTCTCCTATTTCAACATTGTGTGCTATCTGGATCTGATTGTCTAATTTTACACCTTTTCGAATAATAGTCGAACCCATTGTGGCTCTATCGATTGTGGTACAAGACCCTATGTCTACATTGTCCTCTATGACAACATTACCTATTTGAGGTATTTTTTTATAGGTTCCATCAGTATTTGGTGCAAAACCAAAACCATCTGCTCCAATAACGACTCCCGAATGGATGATACAATTATTTCCAATTACGGTTTCTGAATATATTTTTGCTCCGGCAAAAATAGTGACATTATTACCAATAATAACATTGTCACCTATGAAACAATTAGGATAAATCTTAACATTATCTCCCAAAGTCACGTTTTGACCTATATAACTAAAACTACCTAAATATAGTTTTTCGCCATATTTCACGTTTTCCGATATAACTGTTGGCTGTTCTATTCCGATTTTTTGACCTTTTGCCTGATCGTAAAATTCTAATAATTTGGAAAAAGCCATATAAGCATCTTCTACTTTTATAAGAGTGGTTTTTAGTTCAGATTCTGGAATAAAAGATTTATTAACTATAGTAATGGTAGCTTCTGTACTATAGATGTAGTTATTGTATTTGGGATTTGACAGAAAAGTTAATGAACCTTCCTTCCCTTCCTCAATTTTAGATAATTCATGTACTTCAGCATTGGGATTCCCAACAACCTCACCTTCTAATATTCCCGCTATTTGTTCTGCTGTAAATTTCATCGGCACAAAAATATAAAAAAATAGATTTTAAATGTTCATTTACACAAGTTGTTTTGGGAAACAGATATAATATTTAGTGACCGATTTTGATAATGATTTCAAATTCAACTGATCTGAAGATTCAATTACATCTTCGACAGTTCTGTCTTTTTTCAAAATTCGGATAGGCTCAGCTTCCTTACTATAGGCCTGATTTTTTATTTTTCCTCTAAATATAAAATAATTCGTTTCGGGCAAACTAATGTTGTTTTCTACTGCAAAACGCTCTTTTAGAGGTTGTAAATCTTCAATTTGCACTTTTTCACTAGTCAGTTTAATCTTTAATAAATCCCTGTTGATAATCATATTACTCAAAGTAGCTAAAATAAAATCATCCTGCCGTTGCCATGCTTTTAAAGCACTAATAATATCAAAATCGTCTAATTGTGAAAACAAATCGAGTGTTTCTGTATCAAAAAGATCTAGAGTAATTTTATTTTGCAAAAAGAACTGTAAAGGCTCACTGCAAGGCAAAACCACGCCTTTCAAAGTTAGTTCTTTGGCTCTTTTCAAGATTTTAGTCAAAACTAATTCTGCCGCTAAACTGGTTTTATGCAGATAGGCCTGCCAATACATCAATCGTCTAGACATCAGGAATTTTTCAACCGAATAGATTCCCTTTTCTTCAATCACCAGTACATCATCGACCACATTCATCATTTGTATGAGTCGCTCTGAATTGACATTTCCTTCGGCTACACCTGAATAAAAGCTGTCACGTTTTAAATAATCCATACGATCCATATCGAGTTGACTGGAAATCAATTGCAACATGAACTTTCGATGATAATCACCTTCAAAAACCTGAATAGCCAAATCCAGTTGTCCTTTGAATTCCACGTTTAATTGATTCATAAATAAAAGCGAAATGGATTCATGGTGCACATCTTCAACAATACTTCTTTCCATTGCATGCGAAAACGGCCCATGACCTATATCATGCAATAAAATGGCAATATATAAGGCATTTTCCTCTTCTGGAGATATCACAACACCTTTAAAACGCAATACATCAACCGCTTTTTGCATCAGATGCATACAGCCCAAGGCATGATGAAAACGGGTATGATTAGCACCCGGATAGACTAAATACGACAATCCCATTTGAGAAATCCTACGAAGTCTCTGAAAATAAGGATGCTGTATCAGGTCATATATTAAGGCATTAGGAATGGTAATAAACCCGTAAATTGGGTCGTTGAATATTTTTAGCTTATTGATTTGAATCACTTTAACTTTATTTTAGGGCAACAAATATAGTTAAATTAAACTTTTACTGTTTCAATTCTATTTTAAAAAGAGCCAGTGATTTGCTCATTTTTTTTCTTAAATTTAATTAACAAAAAATTAAGTTCGCTTAGTTCGGTGTTTTACGAACTAGTCATATCTTTGCAAAAAAAACAATGGATACAGCAGAAAAAGATAGAGAGGAAATCATCGAAATGTTCGGTGTTCATTTTGAGTCTACATTTGATATTCCACCGCTTGCCGCAAGAATCCTTGGAGTTATAATTATAGATGGTTGTAGATCCGGTTTGACATTTGAAAGCTTAATAGAAAAATTAGGTGCCAGCAAAAGTTCCATTTCAACTAATCTAAATTTACTGCTCAAGATGGAAAAAATAACCTATTTCACCGTTTTGGGAGATAGGAAAAAGTATTACAGAGCCGCTCCTCTAAGCAATCGCTTGGCCAATTATTTAAAAATGATAAAATGGGAGCAGCAAATAATTGATAAGATGATTACCTACCGAGAACGAACAATTTCATGTGCGGAGGAAAAAACAAATTTAGAAAATATTAAGTTTTACAAATCCCATATTGAGCAAGTAGAAGAACTCATTATGAAAACCATTTCTGAATTCAAGGACATAGAAAGCATAAATAAATAATCCATAATCAAATTAAATAAAAATGAAGAAAAAATTATTTCCAATACTAGCTGTTTTGCTTATAGTTTCCTCTTGTGGAAAAAAGGAACAACAAGCACCACCACAAGGGCCAGCACCTTTTCCTGTACAAACAGTAACTACTAATGACGCTACTGTATATCAAGAATATACAGCTAATATTGAAGGACAACAAAATGTTGAAATTCGTCCTAAAGTGAATGGTTTTATCCAAAAAATTTATGTTGATGAAGGTCAGGTCGTAAAAAAAGGGCAAATACTTTTTAAACTAGAAACACAATCTTTAAATCAGGATGCTTCTGCGGCCAAAGCGATGGTGCAAGCTGCTCAAGTAGAAGTGGATCGATTAAAACCCCTTGTAGATCGAAAAATCATCAGTAATGTTCAACTGGAAACAGCTAAAGCAAAATTAGCCCAAGCCAAAAGCGCTTACGGAAGTATTGCTGCAAATATTGGCTACGGGACAATTTATTCTCCTGCAAGCGGAACCATAGGAAGCCTGCCTTTCAAAGAAGGTAGTTTAGTAAGTGCCACCAATCAAGAGCCTTTGACTACTGTTTCAGATACAAGAATCGTACGTGCTTATTTCTCTATGAACGAAAAACAATTGCTTTTATTCAACAAGACTTTCAAAGGGGCAAATGCAGCCGAAAAATTAAAGTCGGTTCCTCAAGTTTCATTGCTTTTAGTTGACGGTTCTGAATACGATCAAAAAGGGAAAATTACAACCATAAACGGTTTAGTGAATGCCGCAACAGGAACTACTGATTTTAGAGCTGAATTTCAAAATCCACAGGGAATTTTAAGAAGCGGAAGCAGCGGAGTTGTTCGTTTGCCAATTATACAAACTAATGTAATTCTAGTACCTCAAAATGCTGTTTTTGAAGTACAAGGAAAACAAATCATTTACGTAGTTGAAAAAGGAAATAAAGTAAAATCAAGAATTATTGAAACTAATGGAACTTCTGATTTGAATTTTATTGTAACAAGCGGATTATCAGATGGTGAAGTTGTCGTAGTTGAAGGCGCATCAAAACTAAAAGACGATATGGAAATTGTTCCGCAACAAGCTAAGGAAGTAAATGCACAAAAAACGGAAGCAGTTGCGATAGATTCGGTAAAAACAAATAGTACAGCCATTAAAAAATAAGAGTCAAGATGTTAAAAACCTTTATAGAGAGACCCGTTCTCTCGACCGTAATCTCAATCTTAATCACCATTTTGGGTATTTTAGGATTGATGTCATTACCCGTAGAACAATACCCCGAAATAGCGCCGCCAACAGTTCAGGTAACGGCTACTTATACAGGAGCAAATGCCGAAACGGTTCTTAACAGTGTGGTTATTCCACTGGAAGAAGAAATCAATGGTGTGGAAGGAATGACGTATATGACTTCCTCTGCCGCTAATGATGGTTCGGCTAAGATTTCCGTTTATTTTGAATTGGGTGTCGATCCTGATATTGCCGCAGTAAACGTTCAAAATAGAGTCTCCAGAGCAACGTCAAAACTGCCTCAGGCGGTAGTGCAAACGGGAGTTACGACCCTTAAAAGTCAAACGAGTGCGTTGATGTTTTTTGCTTTGTATTCCAATAATGAAACTTTTGATGAAACCTATATTCAGAATTATGCCAAAATAAACTTGGTACCCAAGTTACAGCGTGTAAAAGGTGTTGGTCAGGTAAACGTTTTTGGAGCCAAAGATTACTCGATGCGAATCTGGATTGATCCGGCAAAAATGGCCAGTTACAATCTCTCTCCAAAAGACATTCAAACAGCATTACAAGAGCAAAATGTGGAAGCAGCTCCGGGTAAATTTGGTGAAAATGCGGAAGGAGTTTATGAGTATGTAATCAAATACAAGGGACGTCTTTCTGAAACAAAAGACTACGAAAACATCATTATCAAAGCCACTGGAAACGGAAATTTCTTAAGACTTAAAGATGTTGCCACGGTAGAATTAGGTGGCTTCAATTATGGAACAAAGAATATCGCCATGGGTAAACAAGGTGTTGCCGTTGGGGTATTCCAAACTTCGGGTTCCAATGCCCAAGATATCATTACTGAAGTGGTTAGCATTCTGGATGAAACAAAACCTAGTTTTCCGGATGGAGTAGATTATGTTATTCCTTACAATACTAAAACTTTCTTAGATGCCTCTATTGATAAGGTAATTTCAACATTGATTGAAGCCTTTTTATTGGTATTCCTTGTAGTGTATTTGTTCTTACAGGATTTTAGATCGACATTAATCCCTGCTATTGCGGTACCTGTGGCGATTATAGGAACCTTCTTTTTCTTGCAGATATTTGGTTTTTCGATTAATATGTTAACCTTATTTGCGATGATTCTTGCCATTGGTATTGTTGTCGATGATGCTATTGTCGTCGTCGAGGCAGTTCATGCCAAGCTGGATGAGGGAGCTAAATCAGGAAAAGAAGCTACTATTTCAGCGATGAGTGAAATTACCGGTGCAATTATTTCGATTACTTTAGTAATGTCAGCGGTATTTATTCCGGTATCTTTCTTGAGCGGACCTTCGGGTGTGTTTTACCAACAGTTTGCGATAACATTAGCCATTGCCATTTTGATCTCGGCAGTAAATGCCTTGACTTTGAGCCCGGCTTTATGTGCTTTATTTTTAAAACCACATACTGATTCAAAACACCATAAGAAAAACTTTAAAGAGAAATTTTTCATTGCTTTCAATACTAGTTTTGATCGAATGAACAACAGATATGTGAAATCTCTTGGATTTTTGGCCAGAAAAAAATGGATTACCGTTACGGCTTTAATCGTTTTTTCAGGAATTACTTTCTTTTTGTTCCAAACGACTCCTTCCGGATTTATCCCGAATGAAGACAGGGGAATCATCATGGCCGATTTGACACTTCCTCCGGGAACAACCTTGGAGAAAACACAAAAAGCGGTCAATGAATTGGATTCTATCCTAGCATCGATGGATATTGTTGAAGCTCGAATGAGCGTGGTAGGATTCAGTTTATTAAACAGTGTAAATGGAGGTTCTTATGCCTTTACGGTAATTAAATTAAAGGACTGGAAAGAACGTAAAGGAGCCAACCAATCAGTTGATGCCGTAGTAGGCGAATTATTTGGTAGAACAGCGCATTTTAAAGATGCCAGAGCATTGTTCTTTACGCCTCCAAGTGTGCAAGGTTTTGGTGCAGCAGATGGTTTTGAACTAAAAATTCAGGACAAAGGAGACGATGATTGGGCTACAGTGAGTAAGGTAACGAATGAGTTTTTAGGGGAGTTAATGAAAAGACCCGAAATTCAATATGCGATGACCAACTTTAATCCTAATTTCCCGCAATATCAAATGGATATTAACGTAGAAAGAGCTAAAGATGCTGGAGTGTCTGTAACGGATATTTTCAATACGATGCAAGGCTATTATGGTGGATTGTACACAACGGATTTCAACAAATTCGGAAAACAATACCGTGTAATGATTCAAGCCAAAGCCTCAGACCGTACTAATCTGGAATCTATAAATTCTATTTATGTCAAAAATGCCTCAGGACAAAAAGTGGCAATTAGTCAATTTGTTGATTTCAAAAGAATTTATGGTCCTGAAGCAGTAGCGCGATTCAACATGCTAAAAGCTGTAAATGTCAATGGTAAAGCGAAACCGGGTTACAGTTCTGGTGATGCCATCAAGGCCGTTCAGGAAGTAGCTGCCCAGCATTTGCCAAAAAGTTATACCTATGAATTTTCCGGTATGACACGTGAGGAAATTTTGGCTGGAAATCAAGCTATCGGAGTGTTCTTATTGAGTTTAATATTTGTTTATTTCTTGTTAAGTGCGCAGTATGAAAGTTATTTAGTACCACTTTCGGTATTACTTTCGCTTCCTGTTGGTATAGCCGGAGCCATTGGTTTTGTGAAATTGGCAGGACTAGAAAACAATATTTATTTCCAGGTTGCCCTGATCATGCTGATAGGACTACTGGCCAAAAATGCCATTCTGATTGTGGAATTTGCCATACAAAGGCGCCGACACGGAATGGATTTAACGGCCGCTGCCATTGAAGGGGCAAAAGCCCGTTTGCGTCCTATTTTAATGACCTCATTAGCCTTTATCTTCGGTTTGATGCCATTGGCATTGGCCTCAGGAGTTGGTGCTGTAGGAAACCGTTCTATCGGTATGGGAGCTGTTGGAGGAATGTTAGTAGGAACTGTTTTTGGAGTATTTGTAATTCCAATATTGTTCGTAATATTCCAAGGATTACAGGAAAGAATTTCCGGGAAACCATTTGATGATAAAGAAGCTGAAGTAATACTTTTAGACGAAGAAAATGAAAAATAAAATATACAGAGTCGCACTATTGGCTGTCACGGCAACACTGATGCAATCGTGTTTTGTTGCCAAAGACTACAAGCGTCCAGAGTTAAAAACAGAAAGTTTATACCGAAATGAAGTAGTGGCCACAGACACTACTTCATTGGCCAATGTCTCTTGGGACAAGATTTTTACAGATCCCGTCTTGCAGGGCTACATTCAGAAAGGATTGCAAAACAATTTGGATATCCGAATTGCAATCCAAAACCTCGCTGCGGCAGAAGCTACCATGAAACAAGGAAAAGCAGGCTACTTCCCTACTCTTTCTGCTGGAGCCGACTGGACGCATCAGGAACTTTCCAGAAACAGTCAGTTTGGTGCCTTGTTAAAAGATCGCAGTACTGACCAGTTTCAGATGACGGGTACTTTATCCTGGGAAGCCGATATCTGGGGCAAAATAAGAAGTAATAAGCGTGCTGCCAATGCGGCTTATTTACAAACAACGGCAGTTAATCAAGCAATAAAAACGCAATTAATTGCTACGATTGCCACAACTTATTACCAATTGCTTTCGGTAGATGCCCAAATAAAAGTAGCCGAGAAAACGTTGATAAACAGAAATCAAAGTGTCGAAACAATCTTGGCTTTGAAAGATGCCGGAAGTGTAACCGAAGTGGGTGTAAAACAAACCGAAGCCCAGAAATATGCCACCGAAATCATCATTGCCGATCTAAAAAACAACATTATTTTCTTAGAAAATACAATGAGTGTTCTTTTAGGTGAGCCATCTGCTAAGATAGCTCGTACTACTTTTGAATCACAAACGATACAACCCAACATCACCTTAGGTGTTCCTGCTAATTTACTGAGGAACAGACCCGATGTTATTGCTGCTGAGTACAATTTGATCACTAATTTTGAAATGACCAATGTCGCCAAAAGTGGCTTTTATCCAACGCTGAAAGTAACGGCGACAGGCGGACTTCAAAGTATTGATTTGAAAGAATGGTTTAGCGCCAATTCTATTTTTGCCAATGTGATTACGGGTTTGACCCAGCCGATATTCAATCAAAGGCAAGTGAAAACCAAGTATGAAGTAGCCAAAGCCAATCAGGAAAAAGCCTATTTACAGTTTGAGCAATCTTTGCTTACAGCCGGTAAAGAAGTATCTGATGCTTTAGCGCAATACAACAATGAAACCTATAAAATCAAAGTTCGCGAGAAACAAGTAGATGCTCTTTTAAAAGCAGCCGATTTTTCAGATGAATTATTGACCTATGGTTTAGCCAATTATTTGGAAGTTTTAACGTCTAAAAATGACGCTTTGAACGCCGAATTGAGTTTAGTTGATAATAAATTCCAACAATACAAAGCCATTATCCAATTATACAGAGCCCTAGGTGGCGGATGGCAATAGCTTAGTTCTTTTGATAGAATTAAATTTGGTTAATTAGGTTTGAAAGCCACTGAGTAATATACTTAGTGGCTTTTTTTATGGTGGATACTAACACAAGACCGCTTTTTTAGCTCTAAAGAACAAGCATTAAAATAGAAAAAACGATTCGAAATTATAGAAAATACAATACATAACCTGCAATAGAACCGCCCAAAACAATCAAGGCACTGTTTATTTTTTTATACTGAAACCCAATCCAAATACTCGCTACAGCGATCAGAATTGTGCGCCAATCTGTTATAGTATCTTTTCCCATTTGGATACAAATAGAAACAATGATTGCTACCGAGGCCACATTAACCGCGTCGAGAAAAACGGAAAAAGGTTTTGAGTTCCTAAGTTTTTTTACCAACGGATTGAGCAAGGCGACAAAAAGAAAAGAGGGCAAGAATATGGCCAAAGTAGAAAAAAAAGCACCTGATAGTCCATTGATTTGGTAGCCTATAAAAGTAACCGATGAAAAAACAGGCCCCGGTGTAAACTGTCCCACGGCAATCGCATCAATCAAAGCGGTTCGAGACAATAAGCCTTTGGCTACTAATTCTGCATCCAAAAAGGCAAAAAGCACATAGCCACTTCCATAAAGAATCGCTCCTATTTTCAGGAAAATCAAGAATAAATTAAAATTGGTCGAAGCAACTACAGCGGTTTTCGATAATGGGAAAAACGCCAGCGGCATCCAATTAAGTTTAGCCGCTCCCGATTCCCCCTTTTTTAGGGAATAGAAAAACAAGCCTACAAAGCCAGCGCCAAAAAGAAGCGCAATTTCATTGATTTGCAACAGCGAAAGCGACAAAACTCCAATTCCTATTATCGCCAATAAGCCCGTTTTTAAGGATTTCTTGGCCAATGGAAAAATAGCGGCCAGAATAATGGCAATAATGGCGGGTTTTACACCGTATAAAAAAGCTTGCAGCTGTGGCAACTGTCCGTATTCCTTGTACATAAAGGCAAAAAATCCCGTAATCAAAACCGCCGGCAGGATAAAGCAAAGTCCGGCCACAATCAATCCTTTCCAGCCCGCTTTTTCGTGCCCTATGTGAATAGCCATTTCAGTACTATTGGGTCCCGGAATCAAATTAGTGGCTCCTAATAAATCCAAAAAATGCTGTTCGCTAAGCCATTTTCTTTTTACCACTACCTCTTGCTGCATCATGGCAATATGAGCCGCCGGACCACCAAAACCGATAATACCCAATTTCAGAAATAGCTTAGCTACTTCTTTTAAATCCTCCTTCTTTTGCATCTTAGGTGCTATTTTTTTTTATTTTGTTTCAGCGGCCAAGTTATACTAATATTTTAATTTGAATGTTATCAAAAAGTATCCTTTTTAGCGAATTTACAATCAGAATAAAATGTAGAAATGTTGCTAAAGCAATTGCCTGTGACTGGCGTTTTGCTCATAAAATTCCACTTCTTTGAGAGAAATATTCTTATTTAAGAGTTTGCTTTTCGGCGTTTTTTAGGTCTAAATACGTTTTCATAAATAGTACCGCTAATGCTAATCTAAACAATCGATAGAACCAGATGTTGACTTCCCACAGCAACAATTTGTGTGTCGCTCCGGTATCAAACAAGGAATCGATAAAAGAGAGTAAAAAAAATAGGGCTAATATCAGATGGACTGTTTTTGGCATTTTCATAGGCTAAAATGAGTTGGTTAAAATGTGAGTTGTTGTTGTCTTAACTGTTTAATTTTAATTTCATCATCAGATCTGTTTGCTCGTCATCACCCAATTTGAAAAGGTGTTTGTCAAATTCCACGAAGCCATTTTTCTCGTAAAAGCTTATTGCTCTTGCATTTTTTTCCCAAACGCCTAGCCAAACATATTCCGAAGCTTTTTGCTTTGCAATTTCGATGGCTTTGTCATACAGCAATTGCCCTACACTTTTGCCATGAAAATCTTTTGAGACATAAATACGTTCAATTTCGAGTGCTTGACTTTCTTTTAGTTCCGTTTGTGCCGCTCCAAAGTTGATTTTTAAATAGCCAATCACTTGCTCGTCCTGCTCGGCAAAATAAAAGGCTGAATTTTCGTCTTCGAGCTCTGCCTTGAGCTGTTCAATAGACAAGGCTTCTTCCAGATAGCTTTTCATATTCTCCGGAGAGTTATAAGCTGCGAATGTCTCCTGAAAGGTTTGACGGCTAATTTCTTGTAATTTCACAAGATCGTTTAGGTTTATTTTTCGAATTTCAATAGGAATCATTTTTGTATGGATTTGATTGAGATATGGAGAAGGTAATCCGTTTTTTAACACAAGCTTGATGATCGTCATAGATAAGTACCAGATCCAGTAAATTATGGTGCGTCAATGGATAGTTATTTTTTATATACCAAATTTACCTAGTATTGTTTTAAAGTCCTCAACAAAAACATCTTGTAATATTTTACTATCTGCTAACATTGAATAATCGATAACGTTTAAATTGTTTATTTTGTAATATTTATCAGAATCATATTCTTCATCTTTTAGTGTTGAAGTTAAAATAACTTGTTTGTTTAATTTTATGTATTCTTTTAGCATTAATGTTTCTTTTGAAGATGATAATTCTCCTTCTCGAAATGAATCAATTATTAATGGAAATTGATGAGATAATAAATTATTTAGAGCCATTAGTTTACAGAAATAATATTCTTGACCTTCACTTCCAGAATAGGTTTCACCAGTTTTTGTAAATAAATCTTCGAATATTAACAATCCTTGTGGGTCAATTTTAGAATAATAATTTTTCATTTCCAAAATAATATTTGACAAAATACTTTTTTGAAAATCTTTATTAGATGTTATTTTAATCTCATTATTTTGTATTTTTTTTTCAATTTCTTCTAATTCCTTTTGAAGTACAGATACAATCTGATCAACGTCTTTTGAATCTGTAATTTCGTCTTGGAAAAGAATATAGTTTTTTATTTCCGGCGTTGAACTTTCTAAAAGTTTATTTACTTGAACCTGTTCATTATTTATATTATTGTTTAACTCTTCAACAATTTCAGCTTTTATTGAAATATTATTCCTTACAGACTCAATAATGTTTTTTCTTACAAAACTATTACTTACTTCGAATTCAAAATCTTGATTTGAAAAAGTAATTTTACTACTACCACAATCAGAACATTTAACTTTTCCTTCATCTAAATTTCTGTTTAGTGAAGTCAATTCAGTTATTAAATTCTGTAATTTTATTTTTCTGTTTTCTTCTCTATTTCTTTGCTTCTTTAACTCTGCAATATTTAAATGTAATTCTCGTAATTGATTAGAGGTGTTTTTAAAGTCCAAATTATTGGATGCTGAACTAATAAATGTTGCAATCTGTGGATTTTGTTTAATAACTTTTATCTTTCTTGTTTCTGCTTTTATTTTTGTTTCAATTATTGATTTTTCTTTCTTTAAATTTTCAATATCATATTTATTGATTGTTGATATTGATACACCTTTAAGTGAATAAATCATATTAATAAAATCTACTTTGTTATTTTGACCTTTTACAATAAGATTTGATGTATTTCTATTATCTTGACCAAGAAAAAATAATTCATAAAAGAGACTCAAATCAACTGTTTTTTGTTCGCCATTTTTATCAATTTTTGGAAGTTGATATATTTCTTTGTCGAAGTAATACTTAAATTCACTTATAGTGTTGAAAATATTAAAACTTTCATTATTTAATACGAGTATTGAGTTCCCTTTTCTTAAGAATTCAAAAGTTGAACTATTAAATTCAATTTCTGAATAAAAAAAATATTTCTTTGGGTTGAAACTATTTGGAAAAACTGATTCATAACCTATGGAATAAATTAAACTCTGCATTAATAATGTTTTACCTCTATTATTATCATTACTAAAAATAATGTTTGTTGCATTAGTAAAGCGATTTTCAATGAAAGCCTCTTCTAAGTTTCCAAATGCTACTTTTTTTACTATCATTTTGTCCCTTCTATTATGATTGATATTAAATATTTTATTGTAAAATCTCTTAAATATGATATTCTGAAGTTATAATCTTTGAACGTTTCTTGATAAACATAATCAACATCATTAGAATTATTTTCGTTTAAAAAGGTTATTATTTTCTCGCAAATGTTCCAAAAGACTTTGTTGCTATTTTTATTAAAAAATGCTCGTGATAGATTAGAATTACATTCTTGAAGAATATCTTTCACATCTTCAGTATTTAAATCTTTGATTAATGGAAAAAAGTAAAGTGGAATAGAGGAATAATTGAAAATTTCAATTCCAATGATTCGACTAATTATTAAAGTTTCTATGTCTTTTGTTGATAAATGCCTATTAAAACTTAATACATCACGTATTTCAGAAATAGTTTCGTTTTCTATGTAACTATTCTTTTTTGCAGATTGTATATTTCGTAAATCGGCAAATACACTATTATAAAAATCATCCGATTTTAGACTTACTTTTTTAAATTTGGTTACGGACTTAATATATTCATTTTCAGAGTTATTATCTTCAACAATAAATACTTTTTTTGAAAAAGATTCAATTTGTTTTGAATAATCAACAGAAGTACCTTTAACCCGTAACACTTCTTCGGTTAATCCATTTAAAATTCTTTTTAAAGTTTTTTCTTCAATATTATTTAGATTGTAAATATTTATTTCAGCGTTTATTTTATAATCAATATTTAATATTGGAGAGAAGAAAATAAATTCATGAAAGGAAAAAGTAGAAATAAAATTATCAAATAGCGTAAATAGATATTTTCCAATTTTCTTTGGGCTTAATGATTTTTCATTTTTTGATTGAATATCCCAAATTTTATCATGATTCTTATTTACGCCACTTACATCATTAAAACAATCAAAAGTAACGTATTCTATTTCTTTTTTATTTCCGATTAGATATAGTAAAGATTTAGTTTCAAAATCCGAGGCTTTTTTATTGTTAATTTCTGTGTTTTTAAAAGTATAATCCATTAACTCTTTCTTTTTTTAGCAGTTCGGTTATAATTACCGCGAACTAGTATGTACTCGCTACTAAATAGTGACCATATACCCAAAAAAGAATAGATAACTGTTATTTAGTAGCACAGCAAAGTCAAATATATTTAAATTTTCTTACAAATCACAAAAACAATTTTTTATTTATAGTAGGTATTTTATACTGAAAAAGCATTATTTCTCGCAACCGCGTGAGGGACGGCAACGGAAAGCCCACAGCCGCGACTTCGTCGCGGCGAGGACTTGCAGTGAACTGCCCGACCGGAGCTTTGGCGGAGGGCACGCGCTGAAACAAGTTCAGCACAAGCACCAAAAAAAGATAGACCGGAGCGCCAATAAAAAGTCTTTTTTGGAGTTCTATACTTGGCTTATAACACTAAAATTTATCATAATATTAGCAAGTGGAAGCCTCAAAAAGCTGTAAATTGGCAGAATGATTCAAGGAACGGGAACACTAGTAGCACGACTATATGGATAAGATAAAAATACTTTGGGTTGATGACGAAATCGACTATTTGAAACCGCATATTTTATTTTTGGAGAAAAAAAATTACAGCGTCACCACCTGTAATAACGGTCGCGATGCGATTGATATTTTTGAAAATGAGAATTTTGATATTGTTTTCCTCGACGAAAACATGCCGGGTATGAGCGGGCTGGAAACGCTCTCGGAAATGAAGGAAAAGAAGAGCGCCATCCCGATGATTATGATTACCAAAAGTGAGGAAGAATACATCATGGAAGAAGCCATAGGCTCTAAAATTGCCGATTACCTGATTAAACCGGTCAACCCGAACCAGATTTTGCTGAGTTTGAAGAAAAACCTCGACAATTCCCGTCTCGTTTCGCAAAAAACCACCTTGGATTACCAAAAAGAATTCCGAAAAATTGCCATGGATATGGCGATGGTCAATTCCTATGAGGACTGGATTGAGCTGTACAAAAAACTGATTTTTTGGGAACTGAAACTCGAAAACATCAACGATCAGGGCATGATTGAGATTCTGGAATCCCAAAAAGTGGAAGCCAACTCTCAGTTTGGGAAATTTATTGAGCGCAACTATGGAGATTGGTTTTTGCCCAAAGCAGATAAACCCATTCAGTCGCATACCTTATTCAGAGAACTAGTGGTGCCTGAGATTGTAAAAAAAGACAAGCCAATCCTATTTGTGGTAATCGATAATTTACGCTACGACCAATGGAAAGCCTTTGAAAGTGTGGTCGCTAATTATTATAAACTGGAAAAAGAGGTTCCCTACTACTCTATTCTGCCTACGGCTACCCAATATGCAAGAAACGCCATTTTCTCAGGCTTGTTGCCGGTGGAAATGGAAAAACAGTTTCCGCAGTACTGGAAAAACGATCCCGAAGAAGGCGGGAAAAACCTGTATGAAGCGGAGTTTTTGTCGGCGCAATTGAAACGCCTTGGACTAAAAATAAAGGAAGATTATTTTAAAATCACCAATCTAGCCGGAGGAAAAAAACTGGTAGAAAACTTCAAATCCTTAAAAGACAACGATCTGGTAACGGTAGTCTATAATTTTGTAGATATGCTTTCGCACGCCAAAACCGAAATGGATGTGGTCAAAGAACTGGCTTCAGATGATAAAGCGTATCGCTCACTGACTTTGAGCTGGTTTAAGAATTCACCTCTTTTGGAAATTATCCAGCAGGCTCAAAAGTTGGGTTTCAAACTGATTCTAACCACGGATCACGGAACCATAAACGTCAAAAATCCATCGAAAGTAGTGGGAGATAAAAATACGAGTTTGAATTTGCGTTACAAAACCGGCCGAAGTTTGACCTACGAGCAAAAAGATGTTTATGCCGTAAAAGACCCAAAAAAGATTGGTTTGCCTGCCATAAATATGAGCAGTTCTTATATTTTTGCAAAAAATGATTTGTTTTTGGCCTATGTCAACAACTACAATCATTATGTGAGTTATTACAAAAACACCTACCAACACGGCGGAATTTCACTCGAAGAAATGATTATTCCTTGCTTGATTTTTAGTCCGAAGTAGTTTTTTTGTTTCAGGTTTGAAATTTCATGTTTCAAGTTTTGGAAATAAAGTACATATAGTGATATCCATCACGAATAATTTAGAATTTAAAACTCATAATTTAAAATAATAAAAAAGAATGGAATTTATTTTTTCATTAGATGAAATCGAAAAGATAGCGCAGCAAGTTGTAGCGGAAAATCCCAATAAGGTGATTCTTTTTCATGGTGAAATGGGAGCCGGAAAAACTACTTTTATAAAACAATTGTGCAAGACTTTAGGGGTTAGCGAAGCAACGAGCAGTCCTACCTTTTCTTTAGTTAACGAATACCAAACCACTACAAATCAAACTGTTTATCATTTTGATTTTTATCGATTGAAGAATGAAATTGAAGCCTTAGATATGGGCGCCGATGATTATTTGTATTCCGGAAATTGGTGTTTTATCGAATGGGCCGAAAACATCCCTAACCTGATTCCCGAATCCCATTCGGTTATTTCGATCAAGACACTTGCTGACGGCAAACGTTCTTTAGAATTAAGTTAACGAAGTATCAGCATGATTTTAGATAACAACCTTCGCATCATTCCTTTTTCTCCGGAGTGGAAAGAACCCATAAAAACCTTGAATATCGAATGGCTCCAAAAATACTTCAAAGTAGAGCCCAAAGACGAAAAGGTACTTTCGAACCCGCAGGAAGAAATCATAGACAAAGGCGGAATGATTTTTTATGTTCAATACAAAGACGTGATTGTAGGAACGGTTTCTTTGCTCAAAATAGACAATCAAACCTTTGAACTGAGTAAAATGGCCGTTTCCGAAGGAATTCAAGGTTTAGGAATTGGTAAAAAACTGTTGCAGCATTGTATTGAAGTCGCTAAAGAGCAGCAAATTAAAAAGCTTATTTTGTATTCGAACAGGAGTCTAAAACCGGCTATTCATTTGTATGAGAAATTTGGTTTTGAAGAAATAGCCTTGGAAGAAGGTATCTATGAGAGAGCCGATATTAAGATGGAAAAAATAATTTAGAGCGTAAATAATTTTGCTCGTGCATTTCTGGATAGAAAATGCTGTTTTTTAATCTTTTTGCGTAAATTTACTTCTTATTATCATCATTACAATGTCAATAGCAATAACTCCATTTACTAAATCTCAGCTGTTACCCCAAGAAGAAAAACTAGAGGTAAAAAGACAAAAAAGCGAACTTTTTATAGGAATCCCTAGCGAAACCAGCTATCAGGAACGACGCATCTGTCTTACTCCTGACGCGGTAAATTCCTTGACCTATCACGGACATCGCGTAATGATTGAGTCTGGTGCGGGAGTTAGCTCGAGTTATTCCGACAAAGAATACAGTGATGCCGGAGCCGAAGTTACCTGTGATACTCGTAAGGTTTTTGGTTGTCCGATGATTTTAAAAGTGGGTGCACCTACTCTTGCCGAAATAGAAATGATGAATAATCAAGCCATTTTGATCTCGTCAATTCAATTAAAGACTAAGAAAAAGGCTTATTTTGAAGCCTTAACCAAAAAGAAAATTACCGCTCTTGCCTTCGAATACATCAAGGATCCGGATGGAACCTATCCTGCTGTGCGCTCCTCCAGTGAGATTGCCGGTACCGCTTCGATATTAATTGCTGCCGAGTTGATGATTACCAATGAATTTGGAAAAGGATTATTATTTGGAAACATCACCGGAGTACCGCCAACAGAAGTAGTGATTATAGGAGCCGGAACCGTAGGCGAATTTGCCGCCAAAACAGCCATAGGACTTGGTGCTAATATAAAAGTATTTGATAATTCCATCACCAAGTTAAGGCGTTTGCAAAACAATTTGAATCAACGCATTTTTACATCAACAATCCAGCCTAAGTCCTTGTTAAAAGCTTTGAGACGTTGCGATGTGGCTATTGGAGCCATGCGCGGTATCGAGCGTTGCCCAATAGTTGTCACCGAAACGATGGTCGAAAACATGAAAAAAGGAGCTGTAATTGTTGATGTGAGCATCGATACAGGCGGTTGCTTTGAAACTTCAGAGGTTACTTCTCATGAAAAACCAACCTTTATTAAAAATGATGTATTGCATTATTGCGTACCTAATATCCCATCTCGTTATTCAAAAACGGCTTCGCTATCTATCAGCAATATTATTACACCTTACCTGATGCAAATTGCTAATGATGGCGGAATTGAAAGTGCCATCCGATGTGACATGAGTTTAAAAAATGGCGTTTATCTTTACCACGGCATTCTTACTAATAAAGCCATTGGAGATTGGTTTGATTTACCCAATAACGACATCAATTTAATTGTGTTTTAAACAAAGTTTCAGTTACCTTTGCCAAAAAAAATTTCATGAAATTTGCACAACGTTTTGCTTACTATTTAGTAGGATTGGTAATAGGTCTGTTTTTTGTTGCTATGGTTTTTGGAGGTAAAGACACTCGCTGTAATTATTTCCCAAACTCGAGGGTTTTAAATGATATCAGAAATAAACCTTTTGAATATTCTGAAAAAGCTTCCCAAGTTTTAGCCGAGAAATGGGTTGATACCACTGATATTAAAAAATCGTTGGAATTTGGAGATGTGGATTTTGACAAAAGCGATACCGAATTTGGAAAAAACGCAAAACTTTACATTATTGAAGGCAAAACAGCAGCCAACCAAAAGATTATCCTTAAAATAACGAATCGTTCTGACAAGGCTATTTTAGAAGATATCACCAAAGAATAGGAAGTATTCGACTCAATTAACAAAACCATAGCTATTGATTTTATATAAAAAATCAAACGGACTTTATTTTATAACAATCATAAAACCCACTCAATAGGCGTTTTCTGATTTGTTTTTAAATAGGCGTTGGTTTTGCTGAAATGTTTATTTCCAAACCATTTTCCTTGGTTGGCACTCATTGGCGACGGATGTCCTGATTCTAAAACCAAATGTTTGTTTCGGTCAATCTTCGCCCCTTTTTTATGGGCAAAATTCCCCCAAAGCAAGAAAACTACCTGTTCTTTTTCCTCCGAAATTTTTTGGATTACGGCATCGGTAAAAAGGTTCCATTTTAAATGTTTATGGCTGTTAGGTTTGTCTTCCCTAACGGTCAAACCGGCATTCAGCAACAAAACGCCCTGTTGTGCCCAACGTTCTAAATCACCAGAAGTTGGCATAAAAATACTGCCTAAATCATCACAAATTTCGCGATAAATATTCCGCAATGAAGGCGGAATTCGCACATCGTTATTGACCGAAAATGCTAAACCATTGGCCTCGCCTTTCCCGTGATAAGGATCCTGGCCAATGATAACCACTTTTAAATCGGCAAAGCTCCCGTAGTTGAAAGCCGCAAAAATAGCGTCCTTTGGCGGATAGCAAGAATGATTGCAGTATTCTTCATCTACGGCCTCCATCAATTCCTTAAAATAAGTTTTTTGGATCTCGTCCGCTAGAATGCTTTGCCATTCCATATTGAGGTTGATTTTCATGTAATTTATTTTAGTACAAAGTTCGCAAAGTTTTTCACAAAGTCCGCTAAAAAAAGTAAGCCATTTCACTTTGAATCTTTGTAACTTTGACACCGTACAATTTAGATCTTAAAATGATATCCATTACCGAAAAAACCTTACAAGACTTACAATTTCCAACCGTTCTCGAAACAATTTCGGACATCTGTAATACCGATATTGGAAAAGACAAAGCCTTGAAAATAACTCCTTTTAGAGATAAAGAAAGCTTGATGCAGGCCTTGATGCAGACATCGGAGTATGTTTCTTCATTTCAAAATAACAATGCCATTCCCAATCACGGTTTTGATGCCATAAACCATGAAATTAAATTCCTTGCCATTGAGGACAGTTTTCTTGAGGTGGGAAGTTTTAGAAAAATAGCAACATTATCTGCAACGGTTAATTTTTTATTGAATTTCCTGAAAAAATTTGAGGATTATTATCCAAATCTAAATGCAAGAGCCTCGGAAGTAGAATTAACAAAGGAAATCATCACTCTTGTTGATGCCATAGTCGATAAATATGGAGAAATCAAGGACAATGCCTCTCCGGAGCTTTTAAATATTCGCAGGGATATAAATCTGGTGCGCGGGAAAGTCAACCAAAGTTTTGGCGTGGCTCTTACCCAATACAACAGCTTGGGTTATCTGGACGACATCAAAGAAAGTTTTGTGCAAAACCGCCGAGTTTTAGCCGTTTTGGCTATGTATCGCCGTAAGGTAAAAGGCACCATATTAGGAAGTTCAAAAACCGGAAGCATCGCTTACATCGAGCCCGAAGCGACCTTAAGGTATTCCCGTGAACTCAGCAATTTAGAATACGAAGAGAAAGAGGAAATCACCCGAATTTTAAAGCAGTTATCGAATACCATTCGTCCTTTTTTACCGCTTTTGATCCAATATCAGGATTTTCTGAGCGATATTGACGTGATTGCCGCCAAAGCAAAATATGCCGATCGCATCAACGGAATCATGCCTACAATCACTGAAGAAAGACGTCTTTATTTTAGAGATGCCTTTCATCCTATTTTGTATTTGAACAACAAACAAAAAAAAGAAATAACACATCCTCAAACTATAGAATTAAGTCAGGAGAACAGAATTATTGTAATCTCGGGACCTAATGCCGGTGGAAAAACGATCTCTTTAAAAACAGTTGGATTACTCCAATTAATGTTGCAATCGGGAATGTTGATTCCGGTGCATGAACGATCCGAAACTTTTTTATTCGACAGAATACTAACAGATATTGGTGACAACCAATCTATTGAAAATCATCTAAGTACTTATAGTTACCGTCTAAAGAACATGAACTATTTTTTAAAGAAGTGCAACCGAAAAACCATGTTTTTAATTGACGAATTCGGTACCGGTTCTGATCCTGAATTAGGTGGTGCCTTAGCCGAAATTTTCCTCGAAGAGTTCTATCATCGGGAAGCTTTTGGGATTATCACCACGCACTATTCGAACTTAAAAATTCTGGCAAATGAATTGCCTTTTGCTACCAATGCCAACATGCTTTTTGATGAAAAATCATTGGAACCGATGTACAAACTGGTTTTAGGTCAAGCCGGAAGTTCCTTTACCTTTGAGGTGGCTTTGAAAAACGGTATTCCGTTTAGCCTAATTAATCGTGCTAAGAAGAAAATTGAAGTTGGAAAAGTACGCTTTGACAAGACAATTGCCACTTTACAGAAAGAGCGTTCCAAAATGGAAAAAACTTCGCAAACGCTGAAAGAAGAAGAAACTAAAGCGCGTGAAGAAGGCAAGAAAATGGAAACTATCAATGTCAAAATCAAACAAAAACTCGAAAGTTATCAGGAATTGTATGATAGTAATCAAAAAACAATTTACATCGGTCAAAAAATTGAGGATATAGCCGAGAAATATTTCAACAATAAGAACAAGAAAGACCTGATTGGTGAGTTTTTGAAAATTATCGAAATCGAGAATTCAAAACGTAAGAAAGCTTCTCCAAAAGAGGTAAAAGCAATCATTGAAAAGAAGAAAGAAATCATTGCCGAAGTAACTGTTCAAGTCGAAGAAATCAGAAAAGAAAAGAAAGAAAAGAAACTTAAACCGATAATTGAAAAGCCAAAACATATTTTAAAGGTAGGCGACAGAGTGCGTATGCTGGATGGAAAAGCAGTAGGAAGTATTGATAGCATTGAAAAAAATAAGGCTACAGTCAATTACGGCGTCTTTACTTCTAAGGTAAGTTTGGATGAATTGGAACTGGTTGAAGCTGTTAAGAAAAAGTAATCAGTATTCAGATTACAGTGTTCAGTCAGTAGCGTCTTTGCCAGAAATGAAGTAAACACTTGAACACGGACAGAAGTTGAACAATTAAATGACGACAAAACCAATTTTATAATATAAGGATGAATACACCAAGTGAGATTGCTTCGTACCTCGCAATAACAACAAAAGGAAAAAAAATAATCCTCTTTGACGGCGTTTGCAATTTGTGCAATTCGGCGGTGCAATTCATTATTAAACACGATAAAAAAGACGTCTTTAGATTTGCAGCCATCGAATCAGATATTGGACAGCAGATTCTCCAACACATTGGGATGGATCCCAAAAAAAGTGACAGTGTTATCCTTTACGAACCTGGGATTGCCTACTCTTGTAAATCAGAAGCTGTTTTAGAAATAGTTCAAGATCTTGGCTCTTTTTACAGTTTGTTGTCTGTTTTCAAAATATTTCCAACAGTATTTTCGGATTCTATTTATGATTATGTTGCCAAAAACCGATATCATTGGTATGGAAAAAAAGAACATTGCCTACTCCCTACTGCCGAATTAGAATCTAAATTTTTACAATAAATCCGAAATTACTGATTTTTATCATGTTCTATCCTTAAAAGAATTTCTATTTTTGATATTCTAAATACTAGGAATATGAAAAATATAGCACTTTACAATTGGGATAGCGGTTCAATAATTATTGTTTTTGTCTTCGGATTCGTAGTAGTAGCATTAGTGGCTGCAGTCTTACTTATGATGAACAATGACAAGAAAAAGAAATAAAAAAGAGGATGCTTTTGACATCCTCTTTTTTGCAACAAAAACTAAAATTAGCTTCTGATTAATTTTCTGTATTTCAAACGCGTTGGAGTCAAATCTCCACCTAAACGTTTCTTTTTGTTTTCTTCATAATCAGAGAAACCACCTTCAAAATAATACACTTCGGAGTTTCCTTCGAAAGCAAGTATGTGGGTACAAATTCTGTCTAAGAACCATCTGTCGTGCGAAATTACCACTGCACAACCCGCAAAATTCTCCAATCCTTCTTCCAAAGCACGAAGTGTGTTTACATCCAAATCATTCGTTGGCTCATCCAGTAACAAAACGTTTCCTTCTTCTTTCAAAGTCATTGCTAGGTGCAAACGGTTACGCTCTCCACCAGAAAGTGTTGCCACTTTCTTATTTTGATCGCTTCCACCAAAATTAAATCGGCTTAAATAAGCACGAGAATTCACTTGACGACCACCCATCATAATCAATTCCTGACCATCACAAAAGTTTTCCCAAATTGACTTATTAGGATCAATATTAGAATGCGACTGATCCACATAAGCGATTTTCACGGTTTCACCGATAGCAAATTCTCCTGCATCCGGTTTTTCCTCGCCCATGATCATTTTGAAAATAGTCGATTTACCGGCACCATTTGGCCCAATAATACCAACAATTCCTGCTTGCGGCAATTTGAAATTCAAATTATCATACAATAACTTATCTCCAAAAGCTTTTGAAACATTTTTAGCTTCAATCACATTTGTTCCTAAGCGTGGACCATTTGGAATATAAATCTCTAGATTTTCATCCAATTGTTTTTGATCTTCATTCAACAATTTATCGTAGTTCTGCAAACGCGCTTTTTGTTTCGTTTGGCGACCTTTGGCTCCTTGACGCACCCAGTCTAACTCACGTTCTAAAGTTTTTCTGCGTTTTGAAGCTGTTTTCTCTTCTAGCGCCATACGACTTGATTTTTGATCCAACCAAGAAGAATAATTCCCTTTCCAAGGAATACCTTCACCTCTGTCTAATTCTAAAATCCAACCCGCCACATTATCCAAGAAATACCTGTCGTGCGTTACCGCAATTACAGTTCCTGCATATTGTGCCAAATGTTGTTCTAACCAAAGAACACTCTCGGCATCCAAGTGATTCGTAGGCTCATCCAAAAGCAAAACATCCGGTTGTTGCAATAACAAACGACATAAAGCCACACGACGGCGTTCCCCACCCGATAAATTCTTGATTGGAGTATCTGCTTCCGGAGTACGCAAAGCATCCATAGCAATTTCTAATTTAGTGTCGATTTCCCAAGCGCCCAAAGCATCAATTTTATCTTGCAAAGCGGCTTGGCGATCCATTAACTTATCCATTTTATCTGGATCTGAATAGTTTTCTTCAAGACCAAATAGATCATTAATTTTATTGTATTCTTCTAAAACTGCCATAGTTTCGGCAACACCTTCTTTTACAATTTCGATCACTGTTTTACTGTCATCCAAAATAGGCTCTTGTTCTAAATAGCCAACAGTGTATCCAGGTGCAAAAACGACATCTCCTTGATAATTTTTATCTGCACCGGCAATAATTCTTAATAAAGAAGATTTTCCTGAACCGTTAAGACCTAAAATACCAATTTTTGCTCCATAAAAGAAACTCAAATAAATATCTTTTAAAACTTGTTTGTTGCTGCTTGAGTAGGTTTTACTCAACTTTGACATTGAAAATATCACTTTCTTATCGTCTGCCATTTTTTTATTTAAAATTTAAAATTCAACATTTAAAATAGTACTTAAACTCTCCCCTTTAGAGAACTGAAAACCCAAGCAATAGCCAAGAATCCTACGCCTACGGCTGCAAATCCCCATCCGGAAACTTCGCTGTATCTGAAAGCCCCAAGACCAATGAGGAGTAATCCCATTAATATCATAATAAAAGTAGCCCATCCTAAGATGGTGTTCTTATTCATTCCCATAGTTGTGCTATATTTTGAAATGCAAATATCGTTAATTTTAACGGCTAATTAAATATATTATACAGCATTTCTCTTAATAAATCAGCATTTGACATTGCATTAGCGCCCACTCCTTTGCTTTTTACGTCAATCTCTCTCAAAGAAGCTACTATTTGACTCACCTTTCGCATCGGATAATTCTTAAGTGCCACATCATATTCTTTCAGAAAAAACGGATTCACCCCGATTACTGCCGCTACATTTTTTGGGTTTTTATCTTTCAAACCGTGGTATTTGAGCAATTGAACAAAAAAGCCAAAAACCAAACTTGTGGTAACCACCATTGGATTTTCTTTTGGATTATTGGCAAAATTTTCAGCTATAGTGTAGGCCTTAAGTTGATTGCGTTCTCCGATGGCTTTTCTTAATTCAAAAACATTAAAATCTTTACTAAAACCAATGTTTTCCTCAATATCTTTTGGACTGATGGTGCTTCCTTTGGGTAAAATAATCTGTAGTTTTTCCAACTCATTATTGATTTTGCTCAAATCAGTTCCCAAAAACTCAACTAGCATTGCAGCGGCTTTTGGTTCAATGCTGTATTTTTTCCCTGCTAAAACTCGCTTAATCCAATCTCCAACTTGGTTTTCATAGAGCTTTTTACTTTCATAAACCACACCATTTTTAGCTAATAATTTAGTCGCTTTTTTACGTTTATCCAAGGTTTTGTACTTATAACACAAGACCAAAACAGTAGATTCCATAGGGTTTTCTGCATAGGTTTCCAGTTTATCAATAGTACGGCTTAGGTCTTGCGCTTCTTTTACGATGACCACTTGACGCTCTGCCATCATAGGATAACGTTTGGCCGTAGAAACGATATCTTCTATAGTGACGTCTCTACCGTACAAAACGGTTTGATTGAACCCTTTTTCTTCCTCCGACAATATATTTGCTTCTATATAATCTGATAATTTATCGATATAGTACGGCTCTTCCCCCATCAAAAAATAGATGGGTCTGATGTTTCCGCTCTTGATATCGTTTACAATTTTAATAACCTCGTCCATTCCTCTTTGTTTAAAGTTTGAAATCTAAAGTTTGTTGTTTCGAATGAAGTTTTTAACCCCTAAATTTTAAACTTATTTAATACTTTTGCTTCATGCAAAAATTAAATTTCCAACTTTATAACTTTCGGTTCAAAAATAGCGAAAATAAAGTATCCATTTTCGATGAAATCAGGAAAAAATTTATCATTCTCACACCCGAAGAATGGGTTCGTCAGCATGTGGTTCAGTTTTTAATCGAAGAGAAAAAATATCCTAAATCCTTAATTAATGTTGAAAAAGTATTAAAAGTCAACGGATTGAAAAAAAGATACGATGTGGTGGTTTTTAAACCTGACGGCTCTATTTTTGTTTTGATTGAATGCAAGGCTCCCGAAATAAAAATTGCCCAAGCCACATTCGACCAAATTGCCCGTTATAACATGACGCTCAATGCGCAATTTTTGATGGTCACCAATGGTTTGAATCATTACTTTTGCCAAATGGATTATGAAAATGAAAAATATGATTTTCTAGAAAATCTACCCAATTATAATAGTTAGTATAATTTGATTAGTTGGATTTCTTTGATTGTCAGAATCGAAGTAGTCTAAAATCTAAGCCGTTTAAAAAATCTAAATATCTAAATGAAAATAGCAGTCGTCATACTTAACTGGAACGGAGTTCAACTATTAGAGCAATTCTTACCTTCAATCATACAATTTTCACCAGAAGCCACGATTTATGTTGCCGATAATGCCTCTACAGATACTTCTGTTTCCTTTGTGAAACAGCATTTTCCCAGTGTTCAAATAGTCAAAAATAAAGGCAATTTTGGTTTTGCACAAGGGTATAATGAAGCCTTGAAACACATTGATGCCGAAATCTATGCTTTGGTCAACTCTGATATTGAAGTAACTCAAAACTGGTTAGAACCTATTCTTGAAACTTTTGAAAAGGAATCTGAAACAGCCATCATCCAACCTAAAATATTGGATTTTAAAAACAAACAGTACTTTGAATATGCTGGTGCTGCTGGAGGTTTTATTGACAAATATGGCTATCCTTATTGCCGAGGACGGATTTTTGATACTATCGAAAAAGACTTGGGCCAATACAATGACAACCGGGAAATATTTTGGGCTTCGGGAGCTTGCTTTTTTATACGAAGTGCTGTTTATAAAGAATTGAACGGTTTTGATGACGCTTTTTTTGCACATCAAGAGGAAATTGACTTGTGCTGGCGCGCTTTTAATAAAGGACATAAAATAAAATACAATTACAAATCGGTGGTTTACCATGTCGGCGGGGCAACCTTGCAACAAGGAAATCCAAGAAAAACCTTTCTGAATTTTAGAAATTCGCTGTTGATGTTAACTAAAAACTTGCCCAAAGAAAGTCTATACGAAGTACTGTTTTCAAGGATGATTTTGGACGGGATTGCCGGAATTCAATTCATTTCAAAAGGAAAATTCTCTCATTTCACTGCAATCCTAAAAGCGCATTTCTCTTTTTACTCTTTATTTCGAGACACTTATAAAAAAAGAACGCAATTCCAAACAAAGAAATACTATAACCAAAAAAGCATCGTTTATACCTATTATATAAAATGTGGCAAGATTTTTGTTAAATGATTTTAACAAAATTTATTTGTATAATCTAATCTTTAAAAACTAAATTTGTAATTCACACTAACATTAAATTTATGAAAAAAATTGTAATTGCCTTATCTGTATTGGCACTTTTAACTTCATGTGTTTCTAAGAAAAAATATGCCGACTTAGAGGCTCGTAATAAAGAAACTCAAGATTTATTAAATAGCGCAACTGTAAAATTAAATTCTTGCTTGGAAGAAAAAGCTGGACTTACTGCTACTGTTGCTGGTCTAAAAGAGCACAATCAAGGGTTGCTTAATGTGTCGAAAGATTTGACAATGCTGACCTCTAAAGGTGCTGAAAATTTAGAAAAATCATTAGAAAGCTTGAAAGAGAAAGATTTAAAAATTTCAAGACTTCAAGACGCTTTAACAAGAAAAGACAGTGTAACATTAGCATTGGTTTCTAGTTTGAAAAGCTCTGTTGGAATCTCTGATTCAGATATCGAAATCAACGTAGAAAAAGGAGTTGTTTTCATCTCAATCGCTGACAAATTATTGTTTAAAACAGGTAGTTATGAAGTATCTGACAAAGCAAAAGGAGTATTAGCTAAAGTAGCTAAAGTAGTAAATGACAAACCTGATTTTGAATGTATGGTTGAAGGTCATACTGACAATGTTCCATTGAACGGAAGCGGAATTTTATTGGACAACTGGGATTTAAGTGTGAAACGTTCTACTTCTATCATCCGTGTGTTGACAAATCAATTAGGAGTTAAACCAGAGCAATTAATTGCTGCAGGTAGAAGTTCTTACATTCCTTTGGTTGCGAATGATTCTGCTGAAAACAGAGCGCGTAACAGAAGAACACGTATCGTTGTATTGCCAAAAATCGATCAGTTCTATGATATGATTGAAAAAGAAATGAAAAAACAACAAAAATAATATCGTATTCAGTGAACAGTAATTAGTGTTCAGTCTACTTATAATCATAAAACGTCTTGAGAAATCAAGACGTTTTTATTTTTTATACCATTCTAAAAAGGTCTTTATTCTTAATCGGCTGACCACAAAATCAAATTCTTTTGCATCAGGAATTTGAAGTACCATTTGGCTCTCATTTTTCAATGCTGAGATGTATTTTTTATTGACCAGAAACTTTCGGTTGATTCTAAAAAACAATTCTGGATCGAGCTTTTGCTCTAAGTTATCTAAAGAATTATTGATCGCAAATTGTCTCTTTTGATTGGTCAAAATAAAAGAAGCATTGGCATCACTAAAAAAACAAATCACTTCATGGGATTCGATTTTTTTTAAATGATTCCCAGAAGAAACTAGGAAAGAGGTCTTAAATTTATTTTCTATATTTTCTTCCAAAACTTTCCAGTTCAACGCATTTGCAAAACCCGTTTTAAAAGCATCATATTTTGAAATCATTTTATCCAACTTAGACTCATCAATAGGCTTCAGAAGATAATCAATTGCATTGTAATTGAATGCCTTCAGCGCAAATTCATCATAGGCCGTGGTGAAGACAATTTTGGATTGTATTTGAATTTTATCCAATATCCTGAAACAATTTCCATCCCTTAATTTGATATCAATGAAAACAAAATCTGGATGATTATTTTCTTCAAACCATTTCAGAGCACTCACAACAGAAGGTAAAATAGCCAAAACGACGAAGTCTTTATTCATCAATAGCTTTTCAAACCGTTTTCCTGCAGGAATTTCATCCTCTATAATTACTGCTGTCATTAGGATTCAAGTGTTAAAATGGGAAGATTTACTTGATAGATACTTGAACTGTCATTAATCTGGATTTCTTTATTAGTCAAAATTTTATAGCGTCTATTAATATTTTCCAAACCTACTTGATTGGATTGCTTGCTGAATTTATTAGAAACGGAATTCTCAATAAGCAAGCCATTATCACCTGTTGAAATTCTGATTTCCAAAGGGCTATCTTCGTCCATCTTGTTATGCTTAAAAACGTTGTCCACAGTTTCCTGCAGCGAAATGGACAATATGTATTCGTTTTCTTTTGGAAGAGCGCTAATTTCAAATGAAAAACCATTTTCAAATTTCGCCTTATAAATTTCTAAATATTCTTTTATGAACTCCAATTCCTCTTTCAGTAAAACAAAATCATCGTTTTGATTCTTTAAATAATGACGATAGGTATTCGATAAATGATGACCAAATTCAACCGCTTTCTTAGGATTTATTTCGATAAAAGAAATTAAAGTGTTCAAATTATTGAACAAAAAATGAGGATTCACCTGATTTTTCAATTGCAAATATTCGGCTTCTTTTTTAGAAAAGGAATTGGTTAAAGTTTTAATTTTAAAATCATTACTTTTCAATTTATTGGTATAAAGCAGTATAATCATTATTACAGAGGCCGAAAAGATTGAAGCGTTCAAGACAACTATTAAAAAATGATTATTAGAAACAGGCAACTGTAATGATATGGGTAAAGTTAATAATGTAGCTATTATTACTATAAATAAATAATTTCGTTTGAACACTGTAAAATGGGTTAAAAACCAAATTAAAGCCAATGAAACTACTGAAATTTTTAAACAGTGCCATTCAATTTTAAAGAAAAACACAATAAGTTTATTTAAATGGAAATAATCGGAAAAATGGAAAAGGTAATCGTATGTAGATAACACAATAGTCATTGTAATTATAGATTCAATTAAACTTATTCCTAACACTAATTTTAAATAATACAATGGTTTTTCATTGAACACTAACAATTCGTTTATCTTAGAAGAATAGTCTAAAAGTGAAAAAAAAAGAAATTCAGCAAAAAAAACACAAATTGCTACAAGAGCTTGCAGCGATGAAATTTGAATAGTATAGCTGTTCAAAAATAATTTAGAAACTAGTAAAGCAAAACAAAACACCGAAATAAAAAGTAAAATAGCGGAAAGCAATAAATTTCGCACGGTCTCCTCTTTTTTCTGCTGCCGTTTTTCAAAAATGCAAACGTACACCAAAGAAATTAGACCGAAAAATCCCGTCATAAAGATATTAATCCTCCATATTTGTACAAATTTAAATGAACCACTAATAATTATGGAGATTACTGCAATTACTACTAAAGGTAAAATGCTAAGTAAACATAACTTTTTAAATGCTTTCATAATGCTGTTTTTTAAAATTCAAATCAAAAGTCGGATGATTTGAATTTTAATAAAAAATAAAGATAGTGAAATGCATTTATTGGCTAGTGAATGGTAAATAATCTTTAAATAATATCTACGTCGCCCTTACCTTCCCTGATGATAACTGGTTCATGACCTGACAAATCAATAATAGTAGAACCTACGTTGTCACCATAACCACCATCAATAACCAAATCGACCAGGTTTTGCCATTTTTCAAAAATAAGCTCAGGATCTGTAGTGTATTCGATTACATCATCCTCATCACGAATCGAAGTGGAAACAATGGGATTACCCAACTGACGAACAATTTCTAAAGCAATGGAATTATCCGGAACACGGATTCCTACCGTGGTTTTCTTTTTGAATTCCTTTGGCAAGTTATTATTTCCAGGCAAAATAAATGTATAAGGTCCCGGTAAGGCTCTTTTTAACAATTTAAAAGTGGAGGTGTCAATTTGCTTCACATAATCCGACAAATTACTCAAATCGTGACAAATAAAAGAAAAATTAGCTTTATCTAATTTGATTCCTTTTATTCTGGCAATGCGCTCTAAGGCTTTGGAATTCGTAATATCGCAACCCAAACCGTAAACGGTATCTGTTGGGTAGATTATCAAACCTCCTTCTTTTAGCACCTTTACCACCTTGGCTATCGCTGCTTCACTGGGTTTGTCTTCGTATATTTTTATAAATTGAGCCATGAGATTGAAAATTTTTGATTAACGATTTTTAATTAGCTGATTTAACACTGAAACTGAATACTAAAAAACTGATCACTGAAAACTATCCTATAATATCCAGTTTTGCAAAACGCAATAATAATTTTTTAATGCCGCCTACCTCAAACTTAATTTCTGCCTTTTTATCAGCACCTACGCCTTCTAAGTTTAAAACTTGTCCTTTGCCAAAACGTTCGTGCATTACCACGTTTCCAGCTGCTAATTTATTATCAAACAAATTAGCACTACCCGAAGGAGCATTGGCCGAAACTGGTTTCAATTTACGAATATTTAAATCTGTCTTGGGTTCCTTATCAGTGATATGTTTAGGAGGCACTGCATTTGCCGGTTTTGCCAAACGCAGTTTTGATTTATCTACATCTCCAAAAACATCAATGTCAATCATCGGTCGATAACGATAATTACTTTCTGCCGGAGTCAGATACTCCAAATATTGAGCATCAATTTCTTCAATAAAACGGGAAGGTTCACTATCTGTTAATTTTCCCCAGCGGTAACGCGATTGGGCATAAGTCAAATAAGCCTGATGCTCCGCTCTTGTCAGGGCAACATAAAACAAGCGTCGTTCTTCTTCCAGTTCCGATCGGGTGCTCATACTCATGGCACTCGGGAACAAATCCTCTTCCATTCCCACCACAAAAACGTGGGGAAATTCTAATCCTTTGGCCAGGTGTATGGTCATCAAAGCCACACGGTCTTCGTCGCTGGTATCCTTATCTAAATCCGTTGCCAATGCTACGTCTTCCATGAATTCAGATAAAGCGCCACGAGCACCGTCTATTTCTTTTTGACCTTCGGTGAAATCCTTCAGTCCGTTTAAGAGTTCTTCGATATTCTGAATTTTTGCCATTCCTTCCGGTGTAGCATCTTTTTTCAGTTCCTGTACCAATCCCGTTTTTTTAGAAACATGATCGGTGATATAAAAGGCATCCTGGTTCTCATTGATTACTTGAAAACTCTGAATCATCGTCACAAAATCTTTTAGTCTTTGCTTGGTACCGGAATTCAGTTTCAAGTCAATTTTGTCAATATTCTGCATGACTTCAAATATGGATCGCTTGTAGTGATTGGCGGCAACAACCAGTTTCTCAACTGTGGTATCACCAATACCGCGAGCCGGATAATTAATAACACGCATCAATGCTTCCTCATCTTTTGGATTGATTACCAATCGCAAATAACAGAGTACGTCTTTTATTTCTTTTCTTTGATAAAAAGACAGTCCGCCGTAAATGCGATATGGAATATCTCTTTTTCTCAAGGCATCCTCCATTGCACGGGATTGTGCATTGGTACGGTATAAAATTGCAAATTGACCATTGGTCATTTGGTTTTGCATCTTTTGTTCGAAAATGGTACCGGCAACAAAACGTCCTTCCTCAGCATCGGTCATGCTGCGGTGTATTTTTATCTTTGGACCAAAATCATTGGCCGTCCAAACAATTTTATCCAGCTTGACTTTATTTTTATCGATAATGGTATTGGCTGCCTCCACAATATTCCTTGTCGAACGGTAATTTTGTTCGAGTCGGAAGGTTTTTACGCCTTCATAATCTTTTTGAAAATTTAAGATGTTATTGATATTGGCACCACGAAAAGCATAAATACTTTGGGCATCATCACCAACCACACATATATTTTGAAATTTGTCCGACAAAGCTCTTACAATCAAATATTGCGAATGATTGGTATCTTGGTACTCATCCACCAGAATATAACGAAAACGGTTTTGGTATTTGGCTAGAACTTCTGGGAATCGAGTTAGCAATTCATTGGTTTTCAACAACAAATCATCAAAATCCATGGCTCCAGATTTGAAACATCTTTCTACATATTTTTGATACAGCTCGCCCATTCGAGGCTTTTTGGACATCGCATCTGCTTCCTGTAAATCTGGGTCGTTAAAATAAGCTTTAACAGTGATCAAACTATTTTTAAAATTAGAAATCCTACTCAAAACCTGTTTGGGTTTATAAACATCTCTATCCAATTGCATTTCTTTGATAATCCCTGAAATCGCGCGCAGGGAATCCTGAGAATCGTATATCGTAAAATTAGATGGATAACCCAAAAGAGAAGCTTCGGAACGCAAAATTTTGGCAAAAACAGAGTGAAAAGTTCCCATCCAAAGATTTTTGGCCTCGCTATTTCCAACAATATCCGCAATTCGTTTTTTCATTTCACGCGCTGCCTTATTGGTAAAGGTAAGCGATAAAATATTAAATGCATCTATTCCCTGATGCATCAAATAAGCAATTCTGATTGTTAAAACACGGGTTTTTCCTGAACCTGCACCAGCAATAATAATCATTGGTCCGTCTTTCTGTAATACGGGTTCGCGTTGGGCTTCGTTAAGTTGGGAAATGTATTTTTGCATTGAAATTTTCTATTTATGCAAAAATATGAATTTAAGAATTAGAAAGTTCTTAAACAGAATTAAAAACAGCAATTAATCTTATTTAAAAAAGACATCGTAAGCAAAACGAATCAAAGTCCCAACGACAACCACCAAGAAGAAAATTCGAATAAAGCCGTTTCCTTTAGAAATAGCCAGTTTAGCGCCAATCCATCCGCCAAGAGCGTTACTCGCAGCCATGGGTAAAGCGATAGCCCAAATGATTTTTCCTTTGATCATAAACAAGCAGATCGATCCAAAATTAGTCGCCAGATTGACCATTTTAGCATTTGCAGAAGCATGAAGAAAATCAAACCCCATTAAGGCAATAAAAGCCACCACAAAAAAACTCCCGGTTCCCGGACCAATAAATCCATCATAAAAACCAACCACAAAACTGATTAGTATTGCATTTAAAATTTGTGTTCTTTCAGAAATATTTCGTTCCACATGTTGTCCGAAATTTTTCTTGGCGTAGGTATAAATCGCTAAAAGCGAAAGGACAAAAAGCAATAAGGGCTTCATAAAATCATTGCTCATATAAGTCAACAAAGTAGAGCCCAAAAAAGCGGAAGGCAAAGCTACTCCCATCATGATAAACAATAATTTCCAATTCATATCTACCTTTTTCAGGTATTGAAAAGCAGCGAATGAAGTTCCGCTAAATGCTGGTATTTTTAAAGTTCCAACAACTGTTGAAACGGGTAAATTAGGCAATAAAATTAAGCCTACCGGTGTTTGAATAAGTCCGCCGCCACCGACAATAGCATCAATAAATCCAGCGGCAAAAGCAGCAAGGCAAAGAAAAATAATGATATAAGTATCCATTGAATGGTCAATAAAAATTAAATATTTTAAGGGCTAAAATATTTTTGCAAAAATACCACTCCAATCGTACTTTCAATCATAATTCATGTAAATTTATCGGCAAAAAGTATATTTTTGCTTTTCAAAATTTAAAACTAATGGATTCTACAACTATCGTTGAAATAATAGCTTATTCCCTACCTTCATTAATCACAGGTAGCGTCGCTTACTTTTTATTTAATTCTCATTTTAAAGACCAGCAAAACACCCGACGATGGTTGTTGCAAAAAGACAATCAATCAGCCACATTACCGCTTCGTTTGCAAGCTTATGAGCGATTGACTTTGTTGATGGAACGCATCAATCCTTCACAATTAATGGTGCGTATCAATCCAATTTCTGATGATAAAACTGAATACCAAAATTTTGTAATTGCACAAATTGAACAAGAATTTGAACATAATTTAGCCCAACAAGTTTACATTTCTGACGAATGTTGGTCCATCATTGTAACGGCAAAAAACGCTACTATCCAAATGATTCGACTAGCTGCCAGAAACGAGAAAGTAAAATCTGCTGATGGTTTGCGGGAATTAGTTATTGCTGATTTATTGGAAAAACCGTCTCCAAGCAGTGCTGCTTTGGCTTTTATAAAAAACGAAGTAGGACAGCTGTGGTAAAATCAAATGAGGTTTTCTTTAGGTTCGCTTTTATTGTGAGCGTATTCAAAGCCTTTTTTCCACCATTCTTTCATTTTATCATTATTAAAAACCAGAGCGTTGTGCGTCAGTTCTATAGGCGTGTAGAAAATATTTAATTTTACATTATTATCAGCTGCGGTTAGTTTTCCTAACAAGATATCATGCTTTTCAATTTGATCTAATTCAATTCGGAATAAATCAATCAATAGTGAAAAGGGATTTTTTCCGATGGCAATTTTATCGGTTGTCTTTTCGGTTTCCAAAACAATCACATCTATCTCGGTAGCACCGCGAATAATAGCTTGTTGAATAGGAACCAAACTCGAAAATCCCCCATCGCCGTAATCAAATCCATTGATCGAAACCAAACTCATAAAGGGAATATAGTTACTCGAAATCCAAATCCAATTGCAAAATTCATCATAGTTACAATCATGAATTGATTTATATTCGGCTCTATTTTTAGAAAGATTAGTAACGCTAATCACTATATCTGTTTGTAGTGCCTTTAATTGATCAAAATCTTCAATCGTAAAGCTCTCTTTGATGTAATTAAGCAACCTTTTACTTTCACCAAAGGTTCTTCTCCTTCTAAAAAACTGCTTGATCATATTAAAATGATTAATTCTTACAGTGTCAATTCCGTTTTTATTTTTAACGATAAAAGGATTAACATCAAATATTTTAGCCATATTAACATCTGTGAATACAGTATAAATTTTATCAATTTTCCCTAAAGCCAAATGAGGAATAAGCAAGCTTCCGGTTGAAGTTCCAATGAAAAGATCATAATTTTTATTTTTATTTTGCAATAAATACTGAGCCACACCTCCAGCAAAAGCGCCCTTACTACCGCCACCAGAAATTACCAATGCTTTCATAACTATTTTATAAAAATCAAACAGAAACCATTAAACAGCTAGTTTAAAACCAATTAAATATAAGTCTAATTTAACAATCTATTCAATTGAAATTGTTCTTTTTCATTCAAATCAGGCAAAATACGTTCAAATGAAGTTCTCCACTCCTCGATTTTTAACAAAGTCCGAATCGTGTCCCTTCCATATTTAGAGAATTGCCACATATGGTGCGTAGTGGCATTGACTAGGTTCTTCAAAACTACGTCGTCTATCAATTTAAAACTAACGAGTTTCTCCAATGCATTTTGTCTTGTAATCGCCTCATAAGCCGGTGACGAATACAAAACCAATTCATTTATAAGTTTTTCCTTGTCAGCTGTATAATTTGGGGTCGAAATCGCCAAAGATAACCATAGCGTTTTTAGATTAAAATCGTTGAAACCAATCCAATCTTTTGATCTATCCAAATAATCAATACGGAATTCCGGAAAATTAGCCCATAAATAATACAAAGCTATTTCTCGTGTTTGATAAGAATTATCGTCTAGTAAACTTTCATATTGGACTCTAAATTCTAGTGGAATTTTTGATAATGAAGCAGCTACTGCCTGACGAACTTGGATGTTTTTGGTTTCCAATGCCAATTGAAGTAATGCTTTTTTTGCCTCGAATTTTTCACTTTTTAGTTGATTAACCACTGCTTCTTTTACAGTGAAATAAGCCTTCGATTTTAAAATTTCTGTACAAAAAACCTCTTTTTCTTCCAGTGTTTTTTTCTTTAGCTGTTCCACTTCGTACAAAAACTTCATTGTTTTATTTTTCAAAAGCAATCTATTGATTTCATGATTATTAACAACAGTGGTTTCAAGCCAAATTTTGCTAAAATTATTGGTATCAAAATCCGATATTTTATTGATTTCATCCCAAAAATCCTGAGTTTTAACCGTTTTAAAAGCATGTTTTTTTAAATAGTTACGCACCGCTTTTTTAAATGCCTTGTCTCCTATTGCCTGATGTAAAGCAAACAAGGTCCAAGCTCCTTTTTGATAAAAGCTCAATGAACTTGCTTTTTCATTCAAAACAGGAATCGTATCTGTTCGCGAAGCATATTTTATTTGTTGAGCAGATTCGTATAATCTGGAATAAAAATAATCCTCTCCAAAGATTTCCCTTTCGGCCAGCAAAGCGTAATAGGTTGCAAAACCTTCCTGCAGCCAATGATGCTTACCGCTTTGAGCAGTGATCAAATCTCCAAACCATTGGTGAGCTAATTCGTGCGCATTGACATTGATATAATTGCGGTCTTCAAAACCTATAGAATCAACAACGTACCTACTTGAAAATAGCGTTGCAGAAGTATTTTCCATGCCAGCGTACAAAAAATCTCGAACGGGAATTTGTTTGTAAACTTTCCAAGGATATTTCACTCCAATTTCCTTCTCTAAAAAGTCAAACATTCTTTTTGAATAGCGATAAGTCGGCTCTAATTTGGCTAAATCTTTTGGTTCCAAATGCATTTCTAAAGGAATTCCAGTCTTTGATTTTTCTATATTTTGTTCAAATTTTCCAATGGCAAGCATCAATAAATAAGAACTCATCGGTTTTTGCATTCGATAGCTCCAAACTGAAAGTCCATCCAAGTCCGACTTAAATTGCAAACTACCATTTGAAATTACTTGGTAATTTTTGTCAAAAGTAATTTCCAAATTGAATATCACTTTCTCATTCACATCATCAAAACTTGGAAACCAATGACTACTATATTTTCCCTGACCTTGGGTCCAAACTTGCAAGTCATCAGTGGCGGTTGAACCTACAAAATATAAGGTTTGTTTAGGCGATGCATTGTAGTGAAATGTAAGGCTGTTTTTCCCTTTTTTAAACGGAAAAATCACTTGCAATTCCTTTCCGGTATTCTGATAATTTATATTTTTCCCATTCAGTTTCAGCTCCGAAAAATCCATATTTTGCGCATCAATTTTAATGGTATCAATGGGTTTCAAAACCACAAAATCATAATTTACAGCTCCCGAAACGGATTTAGTCGTTGGATTTATCGCTATTTTACCTAAAACTGATACGAAATCAATCGATTGTGTTTGTTGGGCGAAAATAAAGCTGGAAATAAAAAGAAAAAGATATTTCATTCTAATAGGAATTTATGGAATCCATATTCCAATTTTTAGGATTATTTTTTATGTAATGGTATATTTTTTCGAACGAATTGTCGTTTCGAACGATGTGATCGTGATAATTGGATTGCCAAATTTTATTTTGGAATTCTGTAGAGCCGCACTGCAATGCGTCTATATTGTGTTGCGAATTAATTTGTTTGGTTGTAACCGATTTAAAAATTGCCACAAATGATGAAATAGAATTGGGCTTACGGGATAATATCGTTTGTAGAGACGCACTGCAGTGCGTCTCTACGTTGTGCGTCTCTGTATCGGGTGCCTCCACATCATGCGTCTGTATAGGCGATACAATTTCAATCAACAAATGAATATGATTGGGCATAATGATCCAATTATGAAAAAACCAATGTTCCCGTATTACAATTGATTTCAATAATTCCGTTTCAATGATTTTTCCATTTGCGTTCAATATCATTTTACCGGCTTCAATGGCACCAAAAATACATTCTCTATTTTGGGTGACCAATATAATAAAATAGATCGCTTCACGGGAATAATCCCAATTTTTCAATCTATTCGACTCTGTTTTGTATCTATTTTTAAACAAGGCCATTCATAACATTTTTGTGTTTTTCAAAGTTACAACGATTTCATAAACAAATAGAAGTAATTTTGTAAGTTTACCTCCGAAAAAATCAAAGAATAGCATTGAAAAAGAAAGCCTTATTTAACTGGAGCAGTGGCAAAGATTCTGCTCTGGCCTTATATAAAATTTTACAAAGTCCCGAATTCGAAATCAGCTGTCTCATGACTAGTGTAAACCAGCAATTCCAGCGTATTTCGATGCATGGAGTGCGGGTAGAATTATTAGAAAAACAAGCCAAAAGTATTGGTTTACCGCTAGAAATTATGCAGATTCCGGAAATGCCCACGATGGAAGTTTATGAAAAAATGATGCAGCAAACACTTGAAAAACTAAGAGACCAAGGTGTCAGCCATTCCATTTTTGGAGATATTTTCTTGGAAGATTTACGCAAATATAGAGAAGACAAATTAGCCGAGATAGGCTTCGAAGGCGTTTTTCCGCTTTGGAAAATCCCGACTCCCGACTTGATACAGGAATTCATAAACCTGGGATTTAAAACTATAGTGGTTTGTGTAAATGAGCGTTTCCTAGATAAAAGCTTTGTTGGTCGCGTTATTGACCAGAATTTTATTGACGATTTGCCCGAAAATCTAGATGTATGCGGAGAAAATGGCGAATTTCATACCTTCACTTTTGACGGGCCTATTTTCTCCCGACCAATTGATTTTGAGGTTGGTGAAATCGTATATCGCAAATACGAGAAACCAAAAGAGGATTCCTCTAACACCGCCTGTGACACCAGCGCAACTGATGCCTTTGATTACGGATTTTGGTATTGTGATTTAATAGAAAAATAAGATTTTAATACAGCTGCTGATTTTTCGGTTTTATATTAATGTTCAATGAATATTAGAAGTGAACCAAAGAATTAGCAGTTATTTTTCAATTAAAGAACACAAACTGTTTATAGAGTATAGCGCAAAGGATTCCCAGTCCAAAACTCAACAAAGTTCCAATCAAGATATATTCGGTCAGTTTTACATCTTTGGATTCCTTAAGATCTCCAAATCTAAAAATGGATTTGGCTGCCAATAAAAAACCAATTCCTTCCCAGAAATCAATCAGCACAAAAAAGAAGATGAACAGTCGTTCGAGAATCCCAATATATTTCCCTGCATTATTAGTGTCATTATTATTTTTTTTAGCTATTGGCACACTCCATTTTGACAGCATTAGTTTTAAAACAATTGCAGCCACATAGGTTACCAGTATTAATGCCGTTAATAAGGCCAAACTTTTAGAAGAATACAATATCTCAAATGGTATTTGATACGGATAATAGTAATAGACCACAGCGGCAATAACTCCAAAATGCATAAACTGGTCTGCAAAAAACCAAATCTTTGTCGTTTTCTTTTTCTCGAAAAATAGTTTGACACTATCAATGACAAAATGACTCAAAACAATCAGGATAATAGCAAACAGGTAGTGTCTATTGAATTGAGTTGTAAACAGTAACAATAAAAAATGTAATCCAACGTGAAAATACAGGTATTTTGATTTCAGTTTACGCTTCTTTTTATCTTTGACCCAAGCGGTGGGTTGAAATAAAAAATCACCAATTAAGTGTGCCAGAATGAGCATTAAAAATAATTCTACCATTGTTTTTCAATTTCTTGTTTATAAAATGCAATCACATTTTTCAACTCCTCATAGCCCGCTCTTTTTAAGGAAGCACTTATTGAACTTTGGCTTTTTTTGTTTAAAACACTTGCTAATTGATTTTGATTAATAGTTGGATTTTGTAATGCCTCTTTCAGAATTTGGGCTGATGTACTCGTCCAATTATCTGAAAACATAGCCGTTAATTGTAAAATAAGGTTAAATGTTTTATCAAATACAGGCCAAGGTGTTTGTATCCCTAAAGTTTGTTTTCTTAAACCTTCAAAACATTCTCCTGAATTTACAAAAGCACTTCCGTTCGACTCTGTTATTTTATGGGTTTTATAATCAATAGTGCCTATTCCTATTGCCATCCGCACGTCAAGCAATTTATGTTGTTTGACTGTAGCCTTGATTACAAAGGCGATTTCGAGTGCATCAACGGCTTCTACAACAAGCTGAAAACTGTCGCCTCTGTAAATTTCCCAATCCTTTGGTTCTTTTCCATAGCTATCTAAAACGGCCTTTAAATCAGTCATCCATAAAGCTGATGCTACTTTCCTCGAATTGATAACATCTCCGGTAATTACTGCTTTCATACTTTAAAAATTTAAAGCAAGATACTAAATTTATCGTCAAATATAACGATACTGTTAATTATCGCTAAATTTGACGATAATTAACAATATCGCTGTTAGAAGCAATATTACTTAGAAGAATATGCTTTTGCAAAAAAAGAACTCCAAGATTGATATGACCACCAATCAGAGGTAATTCGATATGCATAATGAGGTTTTTATCTTCTTCAGCAATCGGTAGAGCTCCCTCGATCGATGGAATATCGCTGAAACGAGCTACTCCGCCACCGCTAAACTCACCTCCAAAGACCGATTTGTAAAAAAGAAAAGCTTCCTCAGTTTTACGAGGAAAATTGAGATAGGTATTTACTCTTGCCATCGTCTTATCGTTTTTAATTTGCTAAGTAAATTTAGAACTAAAGCTATACTAAAAAAATAATACTAATAAACAACAGTTTACCAGGCTTTTAAGTCGATATTATTATAAAAAAAACACCAAAGTCAAATGACTTCGGTGAGTTCTATTATTTATTTGCGAAATTGTCTTGAAAAATAGTGCTATTTGGTAATCTAGTCTATTAACGCGCTATGGTGAAAGTAAATTTTGATCCTTTTTCCATTTCAGATTCAACATAAATGGTACCTCCTAACTCTTCAACTATTTTTTTGACAGTAGCAAGTCCTATTCCGCTTCCTTTTTCTCCAAAACGATCCTGATTTGATACGACTTCAAATAACTGAAAAATTCTTTTATAATCTTCTTTTAAAATACCTGGACCATTATCCTTTACCGAAATTTTATAAAAAGATTCTTCTTCCAATAATTCAATTTCAATTTCAGCAATTTCTTTATCATTATATTTAATAGCATTTGCAATCAAATTAATCAATATTTGTTCTATAGCTGTTTTATTTGTTTTTATGGAATCTGTACTTGATTTGAATGTAATAGAACAATTATTTTTAAAAATAAAAAGATTTGAAATCTCATCTATTAAAATTTGAAAATTAATTTCTCTTTCATTTTCTGTTAACATATGATCCGTTTTACTGTACTCAAGCAAACCATCAATCATTTGTCTCAACTTGTCAGAAGAACTTTTAATTAAGTGAATAATTTCTTGTCCTTCTTCGTCTATAGATGAGCTATAATTTTCAATAAAAAATTCAGCAAGTCCCGATACATTGGCTAATGGCGATTTTAAATCATGAGCTGCAATTTTGGCAAATCGTTCTAACTCTTCATTTTTCTTTTCAAGTTTTACCATTGTATTTTTCAATTCAGCCGTTTTCAATCTCAATTCCAATAATTTCATGGTTTGATCAGAAAGTGCTTTTAAAGAACTGATTTGATTTTGACTTAATGTTTTTGGTTGATTATCAATTACACAAAACGATCCAATTGGTAATCCCTTTTCATTAATTAGAGGAATTCCTGCATAAAAGATCACTTTTGGCTCTCCTAAAACGATTGGATTGTCATGAAAGCGCTCATCTTGCCTGCTATCTTCAACTATAAAGACATTATCCGGTTCATTGATCACATGGCCGCAAAAGGAGAAATTTCTAGGTGTTTCGGAAATATCCAGACCGTGATGAGACTTAAACCATTGCCGATCTTGATCCACTAAACTAATAAGAGAAATTGGGGTGCCACATATTTCGGCTGCAATTGCTGTTAAATTATCATAATCAATTTCTGGAAGTGTATCCAATATAGAATAGGATTCTAAAAATTTGATTCTTTCATCTTCCCTTCTATGCTTTTCTGGCGCAATCATAAATTTAGTTTATTTCAATTTGTTATAATGTAGATTCCTTTTTATTTTGGTGTGATTAATTAAAAAATAAATCATCCAAAGTCTTATTACCAATATTATTTTTCAAAAATACAGCTTATTTTTTAAGATTGAATTCAGATGATAAAATTTAAAATCAGATAAAATTAATTCTAGATATAAAAAAGTTTCTTTCTAAAATTTATCCGATTTCCAAAATCCCAAACAAAAAACTATCTTCGCTTTTTAAAGAGAGAAAAGAAAAACAGAACGAAAAAAAGACTTTGCACGTCTATATCCTATTTCTTTTTACTCTATTTTCCGAAAAGACAAAATGAACAACCTCCTACTTACTCCTATCGAATACCTCAAAGGCGTTGGTCCCAATCGGGGCGAATTGCTGCGCAAGGAATTGGGGATACATAAGTACGGAGATCTTATCAATTTATACCCCAACCGCTACATTGACCGAACCCGTTATTACAAAATAAACGAATTGCAGAATAATGCAGCCGAAGTACAAATTATTGGCAAAATTATCAATGTAAAAACGGTTGAGTTTGCCAAAGGCAGAAAACGCCTCGTAGCCACTTTTGTGGATGATACCGGCCAGATGGAATTGGTGTGGTTTCAAGGACATAAATGGGTTCGAGAATCCTTGAAAATCAATGAAATTAGTGTGATTTTTGGGAAATGCACTTCGTTCAACGGCATGTACAATATGGCACATCCCGAAATTGAATTACTAAGCGAACACGAGCAAAGTTTGCGATCGGCCATGCAGGCCGTTTATCCTTCGACAGAAACGCTAAGCAATCGCGGGATTTCAAACCGAACCATCAACAAAATGATGCAGCAGTTGTTTCTGGAAACGCAAGCCTTGTTTACAGAGACTTTGCCTGAGTACTTGATCCAACAATTGCAACTGATTCCAAAAAATGCTGCTTTATTCAACATCCATTTTCCTAAAAGCGCCGAAGCTTTGGCGAAAGCCCAATTTCGTTTAAAGTTTGAAGAACTGTTTTTTATTCAACTGCAACTGATCATGAAAAACCTGATTCAGAAGCATAAAATAAAAGGACATCCTTTTACAGTTGTGGGGGAGTTTTTTAATGAATTTTATCAAAATCACCTGCCTTTTGAACTCACGGGAGCCCAAAAAAGAGTGATTAAAGAAATAAGGGCTGACATGGGTAGTAATGCTCAGATGAACCGGTTACTGCAAGGTGATGTAGGTTCAGGAAAAACCATTGTGGCTTTTATGAGCATGCTTTTGGCAATAGACAACGGTTTCCAAGCCTGTTTAATGGCTCCTACTGAAATCTTGGCAAATCAACATTTTATAGGTCTTTCAGAATTAGCTAATAAGCTGAATATAAATATAAAAATACTCACGGGTTCCAGTAAAACTGCAGCTCGAAAAACAATCCACGAAGAACTGGAAAATGGAACTTTACAAATACTAATTGGTACACATGCTCTACTGGAAGACAAAGTAAAATTCCAAAATTTAGGTTTAGCAGTGATTGACGAGCAACATCGTTTTGGTGTCGAGCAACGCTCTAAATTATGGAAAAAAAATGCCATTCCGCCCCACGTTTTGGTGATGACCGCAACCCCTATTCCCAGAACACTTGCGATGAGTTTGTACGGTGATCTGGATATTTCGGTAATTGACGAACTGCCTCCGGGACGAAAACCCATACAAACGGTGCATCGTTTTGACTCCAACCGACTGAAAGTTTGGAAATTCATTCGAGACGAAATTGCTATTGGCAGACAAATTTACATTGTTTATCCATTCATACAGGAATCGGAAAAAATGGATTTTAAAGATTTAATGGACGGTTACGAAAGTATTTCTCGTGATTTTCCTTTACCTCAATACTCGATTTCCATTTTGCACGGAAAAATGAAGCCAGCAGATAAAGATGCTGAAATGAAACGATTTGCGGAAGGAAAAACCAATATTATGGTCGCTACCACCGTGATTGAAGTGGGCGTAAATGTGCCCAATGCTTCGGTAATGATTATTGAAAGTGCGGAACGCTTTGGTCTTTCGCAACTCCATCAATTAAGAGGTCGCGTGGGTCGTGGTGCCGATCAAAGTTATTGCATCCTGATGACGAGTCACAAATTAAGTTCTGACAGCAAAACCCGCATGGAAACCATGGTGGGAACCAATGATGGTTTTGAAATTGCCGAAGTCGATCTGAAACTTCGAGGACCTGGAAACCTCATGGGTACCCAACAAAGTGGCGTACTCAACCTTCAAATCGCCGATATTGTGCGAGACAGGGATATTTTAGCTTTAGCCAGAGAACATGCCCAGAAGATTCTTAGCGCTGATGCACCCTTACAAAAACCAGAACACGCCAATTTAAGAGCTGTTTATATTGAACTCACCAAAAAGAAAAACATCTGGAACTATATCAGTTAATTTTTTTCTATATTTTTTCTGTATTTTTTTGATTACTTCATTAAACCTTTATTGTTTTATAGTATCTAATTTGTGAGTTTTATGCTTTGGCATACTTAAATTGGTTGGTTTTAATTTTTTTTTAATACTCCTAATCATCATTAAGGTGTAAGATTAGGAGTTTTTTATGCTAACTATAAAAAATAGTTGTATGTACAAACGTTAAATAAAAATTAACGTTTCCCATATTTCCAAATGTAAAACCTAAATTTGTTTTTAACATAATTTTATAAATACTAAATCCTACTTTACCCAATAACTATGAAAATAAAATACTTTATATACACTGTTTTAATTGTTGGTTTCGGTGCTTTTATCACCTATAGAATCATCGAAAATAAAAGTGAGTCTAATGAAGGTAAAGATAAATCAGCCAAAGGCAAGGCTGCCAGAGTTAGCGGAATTGTTTTAAAAACCCAAAATTTTGATAATATTCTCTCACTATCGGGTTCTATTGAAGCCAATGAACAAGTAGAGATTCGGTCTGAAGTTTCTGGAATTGTAGAAAGTATTAATTTTCAAGAAGGTAGTTTGGTTACTAAAGGCCAATTACTTTTTAAGGTAAACGATTTGGAATTGAGAGCGCAGCTGAGTCAAGCCAATACCAAAGAAAGTCTCGCTTCCGAAAATGAAAGACGAGCCAAGCTTTTATTACAAAAAGAAGCCATCAGTCAAGAAGAATATGATGTAGCCAGAGCTGAACATGCTTCAACAAAGGCACAAAGTCAGTTGATTAAAGCCCAGATAGCCAAAACAGCGGTAAGAGCTCCTTTTTCGGGCAAAATAGGATTGCGCACCATTTCGGTGGGAACCTATATAACTCCAGCGGTTTTAGTGGCAAAATTAGTCAATATTGGCAAGCTAAAAATTACTTTTTCTATTCCTGAAAAATATGCCAATCAAATTAAAAACAATACTAATTTAAGTTTTTCAGTTGCCGGTTCCTCTGAAAAGTATACAGCCCAAGTTTATGCCATTGAACCAGCAGTTGAAATTAGCACCCGAACTTTGCAACTGCGTGCTATTGCTGACAACAAAAACGGTAAACTATTGCCGGGAACTTTTGCCAATGTAGAATTGCCTTTAGACATTATTCAAGATGCCATTGTAGTTCCTTCGCAAGCGGTAATTCCGGTTCAAAATGGAAAAAAAGTATTTATTTCTGAATTTGGAAAAGCCAAGGAAATTATGGTCGAAACAGCCACCAGAACAGACGCCTCATTATTAGTATTGTCAGGTCTTAAAGCGGGTGATACGCTTATTACAACTGGAGTAATGTCTTTAAAAAATGAAGCACCGGTAAAGGTAACAGTACAATAGATTTTGGATATTTAAATTCCTATCGGCCATTTTAATCTCAAATCAGCAATAAAAAATCAAAATGAGTTTATCTACCTTAAGCATAAAAAGACCCGTATTGACAATCGTAATGAATTTGTCAATTGTGTTGTTCGGGATCATTGGATACACCTACCTCGGTGTGAGAGAATTTCCCTCGATAGATCCCGCTCAGGTTTCAATTCGAACTAATTATACGGGTGCCAATTCGGATATTATTGAGTCCCAAATTACCGAACCACTGGAGAAAGCAATCAATTCTATTGATGGAATTCGGAACATTACTTCGTCCAGTTCGCAAGGGAGTAGTTCTATTACCGTAGAATTTAATTTGGATAAAGATCTTGAAGAAGCAGCAAATGATGTTCGTGACAAAGTTTCACAAGCCATTCGAAGTCTGCCGCAGGATATTGATGCTCCTCCTGTAATTTCTAAGGCTGATGCCAATAGTGATGCCATCATCTCAATGACGGTTCAAAGTGATACCAGAAACCAATTAGAGCTGAGTGATTATGCCGAAAACGTTATTTCCCAACGACTGGAAACCATTCCCGGAGTAAGCGGTGTCCAAATTTGGGGACAAAAAAGATATGCAATGCGCTTATGGATTGATCCTGTAAAATTAGCTTCATACGGTTGCACTGTGGCAGAAGTAAGAGCCGCATTAAACCAACAAAATGTAGAATTGCCTTCGGGAAAATTGACCGGAAATAATACGGAATTGACTGTAAAAACAGTTGGAAATTTAGCTACAGCCGAGGAATTCAATAATATTATCATTCGTTCCGAAGGAGAAAAAATAGTCCGCTTCAGCGATATTGGCAATGCAAGCCTTGGCCCTGAGAATACCGAAACTAAAATGAGCGAATCAGGAGCGCCGCTTGTGGGTGTTGCCATTGTACCGCTTCCCGGTGCCAATTATTTAGATATTTCTAAGGCTTTTTACAAGCAATTTGAGGCTTTAAAAAAGGACTTACCTAAAGACATCAAATTAAATATAGCCATTGACAGTACTATTTTTGTCAAAAAATCGGTTATAGAAGTGGCTGAAACTTTGGGAATTTCGATCGTTTTGGTTATCCTAATTATCTTTTTGTTTTTTAGAGACTGGGCCATCGCTTTCAGGCCATTAATTGATATTCCGGTATCCTTGATTGCAACATTCTTTATAATGTGGCTTTTTGGTTTTTCAATCAATGTATTAACTTTATTGGCTATTGTTCTGGCAACAGGGCTGGTTGTTGATGACGGAATTGTAGTAACCGAGAATATTTTCAAAAAAGTCGAAGAAGGCATGTCTCCCATTGAGGCAGCCATCAAAGGTTCTAATGAAATCTTTTTTGCGGTAATATCCATTTCGATAACCTTAGCGGCAGTATTTTTACCGGTTATTTTCTTGGAAGGTTTCGTAGGAAGTCTTTTCAGGGAATTTGGTATTGTCATTGGTGCTGCCGTATTGATTTCGGCCTTTGTTTCATTGACTTTAACTCCAATGCTGAATGCCTATTTAATGAAAGGTGGCGAACAAAAAAAATCTAAGTTTTACATCAAAACCGAGCCCTACTTCCAAATGCTAAACAGCAATTATGCCAGTTCATTGAAGCAATTTATGAATCGAAAATGGTTGAGTTTCCCTATTTTGATTGCTTGTTTTGGATTGATTTTTGTTTTTTACAATTTGCTCCAAAAAGAAACCGCTCCTTATGATGACCGAAGTTCTTTAGTTCTCAGAATGACAGCTCCTGAAGGCTCCAGTTACGAATACACCGATCGTTTTATGCAAGAAATCTCTACATTGATAGAAGACTCTATTCCTCAGAAGAAAGTGGCCTTGGTAATTACTTCTCCCGGTTTTGGTTCTTCGTCAGTCAATAGTGGTTTTATCAGACTCTCACTTAAAGAACCCAATGAAAGGGAGCTTTCTCAGGCTGAGATTGCGGGGAAATTGACCAATTGGACCAAACAATATCCCGATGCTAAAACCTCTGTCATAGAGCAGCCGACCATTGCCGTAAACAGACGTGGTGGTTTACCTATACAGTATATCATCCAGACACAAAATTTTGAAAAATTAGAAGAAAAAATTCCACAGTTTATGGAGGAAGCGGCCAATAACCCCACTTTTTCCATTACAGATGTCAACCTGAAGTTTAACAAACCTGAGATCAATGTAACGATAGATCGTGAGAAAGCAGAAAGTCTAGGAATCTCAGTAATCGATATTGCCCAAACTCTGCAGCTTTCTTTAAGCGGACAACGTTTTGGTTATTTCATGAAAGACGGGAAACAGTATCAAGTTATCGGACAATTTGATCAAAAAGACCGTTCTAAACCTTTGGATCTGACTTCGATGTATGTAAAAAATAACAAAGGAGATTTAATTCAAATGGATAATATTGTGAGCATTGATGAACAAAGCAAGCCTCCGCAGCTGTATCACAATAACCGTTTCATGTCGGCCACCGTTTCTGCTGGTCTCGCTCCAGGCAAAAGTATCAATGATGGTATTGAGGCGATGGATGAAATCAAGGCCAAAGTCCTCGATGATACTTTTACAACCGATTTAGGTGGAGAATCCAGAGACTTTGTCGAAAGTAGTTCCAATACCGCTTTTGCTTTTGGTCTGGCCTTATTATTGATCTTTTTGATTCTAGCCGCTCAATTTGAAAGTTTTATTGATCCTTTTATCATTATTCTTACCGTTCCTATGGCAGTAGCTGGAGCCTTATTCTCGCTATGGCTTTTTGACCAGACTTGGAATATTTTCAGCCAAATTGGTACTGTAATGCTCATTGGTCTAGTAACTAAAAACGGAATTCTGATTGTCGAATTTGCAAACCAGCTCCGAGAACAAGGCAAACCAAAGTTAGAAGCTATTTTAGAAGCATCAGAAGCTAGGTTACGACCTATTTTAATGACAAGTCTTGCCATTTCATTAGGAGCCTTACCTATCGCCATGTCACTGGGAGCGGCTTCTAAAAGTAGAATGGGAATGGGAGTTGTAATTGTGGGCGGTACGGTTTTTTCCTTAGTTTTAACTTTGTACGTTATTCCGGCCTTGTATTTTATGTGGTCTAAAGCCAAAAAACACCATCCTGAATTTGAACACATCAATGAATATGAAAAAGAAAGTATATAAAATGAAGTATTCTAAAATAGTCTTTCAAAGTTGCATTTTGTTCTTCTTAGGTATTTTAAATAGTAATGCGCAAGAACTGTTAACTATAGAAGAGGCCGTAAAAATAGCATTGGAAAACAATTATCAAATCAAAATTGCCAAAAATGATTTAAAAATCAGTGAAACTAATGTATCGGCTGGAAATGCGGGAATGTTACCCAAAGTTTCTGCCTCGATTGTGGACAATAACGGTATTCAAAACCTGACTCAAACCCGAACTGATGGCACAGTCAATAAATTAGATAATGCCAAAAACAATAGTTTGAATTATGGGGTAAGTCTGGACTGGACAGTCTTTGACGGGATGAAAATGTTTGCCAAAAGAGACCAATTGAAAGAGCTTCAAAAACTGGGCGAAGCGCAATTAAAGCTAGCTATTTTTACCAAAATAAGCGATGTCCATTCAATCTATTTTGACTTGGTGCAACAACAACAGCAATTATCGGCTTTAGATTCTACTCTTGCTATTTCAAACCAGCGACTTGCTTTGGCACAAAATCGTTTTAAGATAGGGAAAGCCTCTAAACTGGAAGTTTTGAATGCTCAAGTAGATTTAAATACAGATAAGGTTAGCTTATTGCGACAAAAAGAATTGTATGCCAATACAAAAATTCTGTTGAACCAGATTCTGGCCAGAGTAACCAACTCAGAATTTAGGGTTGCTGATCAAATTGTAGTGGACAATGGTTTATTGCTTGCCGAATTGACCGCTTTGGCAGAAAAACAAAATCCAGAATTAAAAGCTCAAATTATAAATAAAAGAGTTAGCGAATTGCAGTTGAAACAAATTAAAGCAGGAAGATATCCTACTTTAAAAGTGAATACGGGTTACAATTTCTCTGAGAGTCAATCTAGTCTTGGTTTTACAACCCAATCCTCAGCTAGAGGTTTAAATTATGGTTTTAGCGCAACATTGAATCTATTTGATGGTTTTGCCCAAAACAGAAATGAAAAAATCGCTTCTATTGCGGTTGAAAATTCAAAAATAGTAATAGAGGAACAAGCTTTGGCCTTAAATGCTCAGCTATCAACGGCTTATCAAACTTATTTAACCAATTTAGAATTGATTAGTCTGGAAGAAAAAAATGAAGCTATAGCTAAACAAAATCTGGATATTACATTGGATAAATTTCGCATTGGAACTATAACTACCTTGGAGTTTCGAACAGCCCAATTGAATCATGTCAATGCAAAAGTGCGTTATAGTAATGCTCAATTTCAAGCAAAATTATCTGAAATTGCACTTAAGGAATTAGCTGGTACCATTAATTTTTAAATTAAATTTGCGAAAACTTTTCGCCTCTAATGATATCATACAACCCAAAAGATTGGATTACTTTTATTTTTCACTTTCATAAAGCCGATACCTTTCGAAAATTAATCCCAATGATGATTTTCATTGGGTTATATTCAGCTGCTATAGCTTATCTTGAAATTGAATATTGGGATTTACCGGATGACAGCCATGTGAAAAATATTTCTATTATGCATGGAATGCTTGGTTTTGTAATTTCATTATTGCTCGTTTTCCGAACCAATACAGCCTATGATCGTTGGTGGGAAGGACGTAAAATGTGGGGAGGTTTAGTAAACAGCAGTCGCAATCTAGCCATTAAACTATCGGTTATTTTAAAAGAGGAAAGTGATCGTGCTTATTTTCGAAAAATAATACCAAGTTTTGCATCTATTTTAAACAAGCATTTAAAAGATGACGATACAGCTAAGCAATTATTTGATGAGGACCATTTATCAATAGATCATCACAAACACAAGCCTAACCAATTGGCTAAAATAGTATTTCAAAAAATAAACGACCTGTATTCAGTTAATAAAATAACGGGAGATCAGCTGATCATTTTGAACCATGAAATTCAATCCTTTACTGAGATTTGTGGTGCTTGCGAAAGAATAAAAAACACGCCTATCCCTTATTCATACAGTGCTTTTCTGAAAAAGTTTATTTTTTTCTATGTAATGACACTTCCTTTTGGATATGTATTCAACTTGGGCTATTATGTCATTCCTGTAGTCGTTTTTATCTTCTATGTTTTGGCGAGTTTAGAATTGATTGCCGAGGAAATTGAAGATCCTTTTGGCAACGATGCCAATGACTTACCTACTGCAAAAATGGCTGAAAACATAAAAAGACACGTAGAGGAATTGTTATAAAAAATTAATTCGTCTTTCATTTTATATTTATAAATGCGAATAGTACACCTATTATTTTTTATACATCAGTATTTCGAAGTAATACACCTAACTGTTTGTGTTTTTTCAAACAAATTGAAGCCTTTACCGCTTATTTAGCATGTGAAAACAGCCGAGAAAAAACCAAAAAAATTGTTTCTTACTACAAACTGCAATCCTTATATTTGCAGTCATATTAAAATTGACAGATGAAAATATCTTACAACTGGTTAAAACAATTCATTAAAATAGATTGGAAGTCCGAGGAGACAGCAGCGCTACTTACTGACTTAGGTCTGGAAGTAGAAATTGTTGAAAAATACCAATCGGTAAAAGGAGGATTAGAAGGTATTGTGGTAGGACACGTTCTTACTTGTATTCCCCATCCTGACGCCGACAGACTAAAAATAACCACCGTTGATTTAGGTGATGGAGTCCCTGTACAGATTGTATGTGGTGCTGCCAATGTGGATGCTGGACAAAAAGTACCCGTTGCTACAATTGGAACTGTACTATACGATGAGGCTGGAGTCCCTTTTACGATCAAAAAAGGAAAAATCAGAGGACAAGAAAGTCATGGAATGATTTGTGCCGAAGATGAGTTAGGTTTAGGAACCAGCCACGAAGGTATCATGATTTTGGATAATTCACTTGTTGCTGGAACAAAAGCTTCAGAAGTTTTCAAAATAGAAAATGACGAAGTATTTGAAATTGGGCTAACGCCAAACCGCGCTGATGCTATGAGTCATCTAGGTACAGCCCGTGATTTAAGAGCTGGTTTATTACAAAATGGAGTCAATGCAGAGCTCATCACTCCTTCAGTAAGCAACTTTAGAGTTGACATGAGAACGCTGAAAATTGATACTAATGTTGAAGAGCCTCTTTTAGCACCTCGTTATTGTGGTGTTACCATTTCTGGAATTTCGGTAAAACCCTCACCAAGCTGGTTACAGGACCGACTAAAAGCAATAGGAATCACTCCTAAAAATAATATTGTTGACGTAACTAATTATGTGTTGCATGATTTAGGCCAACCTTTGCACGCCTTTGATGCTTCAAAAATCAATGGGAAAATAATTGTAAAGACTGTCGCTGCGGGAACTAAATTCGTTACTCTTGATGATGTAGAAAGAACGCTTCATGAAGAAGATTTAATGATTTGTGATGAAAAAGGGCCTTTGTGTATTGCAGGTGTTTTTGGAGGTAAAAACTCGGGTGTAAATGAACAAACCAATGCTATATTTTTAGAAAGTGCTTATTTTAATCCAATTAGCATTCGAAAAACAGCTAAAAGACATCAATTAAATACAGATGCCTCTTTTAGATTTGAAAGAGGTATTGACCCAACTATCACGGCTTATGCATTAAAACGTGCTGCTTTATTGATTCAAGAAGTCGCTGGTGGAGAAATCACCTCAGATGTCAGTGATGTGTATCAAAAGAAAATCGAAGACTTTTCGGTTTTCCTAAATTTTGCCAATGTTGCTAAAATTATTGGTCAAGAAATACCTAAAGATACTATTAAACAAATATTAGTATCACTTGACATTAAAGTAAACAGCGTTTCAGAAATTGGTTTAGGATTAACCATTCCTTCGTATCGTGTTGATGTACAAAGAGAAATAGACGTTATCGAAGAAATCTTAAGAGTCTATGGATACAACAAAATCGAGTTTTCAAAAAAATTGAATGCTACGGTTTCTAATTCGCCAAGAAACGAAGATTATAAAATACAAAATATCGTAGCCTCGCAATTAAATTCGCAAGGATTTAATGAAATAATGGCCAATTCGTTGACAACTGCATCTTATGTAACACTTTCTGATTCATTAAAAGAAGTTCATAATGTAACTATGCTAAATCCGTTGAGTAATGATTTAGCCACGCTTAGACAATCATTATTGTTTTCTGGACTGGAAGCAATTTCATATAATATCAATCGCAAAAACAGCGATTTAAAATTATTTGAGTTTGGTAAAACCTACCATAAATTTCTTTCTGGCTTTGAAGAACATAAGCACCTGACTTTATTTCTTACCGGAAATAGAAATCAAGAAAGCTGGACAAGTCCTGAAAAACCATCTGATTTCTTTTTATTTAAAGGATATGTAGATGCTATACTTTCGAGATTTGGAATTCAAAAAACACAAAACTCTCCCGTTTCATCGGATGTTTTCTCTGAAGGGATTGCCATAGGAACCGGTCATAATACTCTAGTTGAGTTTGGAGTTGTTAAAAAATCAATATTGAAACATTTTGGTATCAAACAAGAAGTTTTTTATGCTGACTTTAATTGGGATTTAATTCTGAAAGCAGTCACAAGTAAAATAAAATTCACCGAAATTCCAAAATACCCGGAAGTTCGCAGAGATTTAGCCTTGTTAATTGATCAAAATGTTACTTACGACAGTATTTATGCTATTGCAAGACAAACGGAAAAAAGTTTATTAAAAGAGATTAATTTATTTGATGTTTATGAAGGTAAAAACCTTCCTGATGGAAAAAAATCTTATGCCTTAAGTTTCATTATTCAAGACAGCACAAAAACTTTAACTGATGTACAGATCGACAAAATAATGAGCAAATTACAAAAGAATTTTGAAACAGAACTTGGAGCAAGTTTGAGGTAAGTTTCATTATAAAATTATAAAAAAAGCCCTGTTCACTGAACAGGGCTTTTTAATTGACAAAAAATTTCAACCTTTTATAAAACTATTGTTTAGGTAACAAAACGGTGTCAATAACATGAATCACTCCATTGGATTGATTAACATCAGCAATCGCAACCGCAGCCATAGAACCATTTTCATCGGTAATGTATAGTGTTTTTCCTTTCATCCAAGCCGTCAATGTTCCGCCGCTAACCGTTGTTAACATCGCTTTTCCATTTCCTGCTTTAATCGCTTTTGCCACATCTCCGGCATTCATTTTACCCGCCACAACATGATAAGTAAGAATATTTTGTAATGTTTTTAAATTTTCCGGTTTCAATAAGGTTTCTACTGTGCCCATTGGTAATTTTTCAAAAGCTGCATTTGTTGGAGCAAAAACGGTAAATGGACCTTTCCCTTGCAAAGTTTCCACTAAACCTGCTGCTTGGACTGCGGCAACTAATGTAGTATGGTCTTTTGAATTTACGGCATTTTCAATAATGTTTTTAGATGGATACATGGCGGCTCCACCTACCATAACTGTTTTTTGTGCAAATGATGTTGCTCCAAATACTAATGCGAATAATGCTACTGATAAAACTTTTCTAGTTTTCATAAATTTTTAATTTAAGTTATATAAAAGCATTTACGGGATTGGATACTTTTTGGATTTAAAAAATAAAAATTTATTTCAAAATATTCAAAATCAATAGCTAATACTTGATAAAAAACTAAATAGGAAAAGTAAAAATCCAAACGTTGTGCTAGGAAGCACAACATTTGGATTGTATATAAGAGTTTTTTGTGTGTAAAATGAAAGCTATTTTTCTTCCTTCGACAAAAAAACTTTCTCTATTCTTGTGTCCGGGATAAGCCAAATAATTGCCACCACAAAGTAGATTGAAATTGAAATCCATTCATTAAAAAACGAAACAACTATGGCTGCTAAGTATAAAAATTGAGAAAATCTTTCTTTAGAATTTTTTCTCAACGCTTCGGCCAAAAGCGACTTTTTGTCTTCAATAGATAATATTACATTCTTTAGAATCAAAAATGCAATTGCCGACATGAAAAGAATAATTCCATACAAAGTCACGGGTGCTTTTGAAAAATAATGCTCTCCAAGCCATCCAGTAGAAACCGGAATTAAGGACAACCAAAAGAGAAGATGCAAATTGGCCCAAAGAATCTTACCATTAACTTTGGTGAGTCCCTGCAACAAATGATGGTGATTATTCCAATATATACCAACATAAACAAAACTCAATACATAACTGATAAACTTTGGAAATAGCGGAAAAAGATCCCTAAAATCTTCGCCTTGAGGTACTTTTATTTCTAATATCATAATGGTAATGATAATAGCTAATACCCCGTCACTAAAAGCTTCCAATCGGTTTTTATTCATGTTATTGATTTAGTTTTTGTCCATAAAAATAGCCCCCTTTACTGTAAAATTAAATTTTACCATAATACATTGACTTAACAATTCCGTCCGAAAGTCCAATTTTGGGCACATAAATTTGTCGGGCACCGCTCCATTTCATAGCATTCAGATAAATGCGAACAGCAGGGATGATTACATCGGCACGATCGGGATTTAAACCTAACTCAGAAATTCTTTGTTCGTAGGATAAAGAATTTAAGAAGGCATACTGTGAGTTGATATAAATATAGGACAATGGTTTTTCTTGCATTTTCCCCGACATTTTAAACAACTTATTGATGTTTCCTCCTGAACCTATTAAGGTCACTTCCTCAAAATCTTCGGTGATTGTTTTAATCCATTTTTCAATTTCTGCCCAAACCACATCGTGAACCATATCATTCAGTAAACGAACCGTTCCTGCTTTAAATGATCTTGAATGTACAATTTTACCATTAGAAAACAAGGTGAATTCAGTACTTCCACCGCCCACATCTACAAAAAGATACGTTTGATCAGTATTCAGTAAATGGTATAAATCAGTAGAAGCTATTATGGCTGCTTCTTTTTTTCCATCTATTATTTCTATATTTATATCTGCTTTATTTTTTATAATTTCTACCACTTCATTCCCATTATAAGCTTCACGCATCGCCGATGTTGCAAAGGCTTTGTAAGACTGAACCTTATGCACTTTCATCAGTAAATTGAAAGCTGTCATGGCATCGCACATTCTATCAATATTCTCTGGTGAAATTTCTCCCACTGTGAAGGCATCTTGTCCCAAACGTATGGGTACTCGAACTAAGGAACTTTTATTAAATTGGGGCTCTTTTCCCTCTTGCTCAACAATATTCACTATCAATAAACGCATCGCATTAGATCCAATATCAATAGCAGCATATTTTTTTATTTTAATCATTCTTGATTATAATTTGTAATTATTTTAATATTAAAAAAACCATATTATGGTAACTATTAAAAAGTTTCATCTAATAAATCAACCTTTCTTTGATAATATTTATACGTTTCTAATTGGGCTCTAAAAACGGGTTCCTCTCCTCTTTCTCGGTATTTATTATCTAAATTTTCCGAATGATAACGCGCTTTTACGTTTCCTTTCCACCCCAGATCAAAATTATCAATCAATTCATTTTTAATATCTTGATCGTAAATTGGGCAAGTCACCTCGACTCTTCCGTCTAGATTTCGAGTCATAAAATCAGCCGATGAAATATAAACTTCTGTTTGACCGCCATTGGCAAAAATATAAATTCGGGAATGTTCCAGATAATTATCAACGATACTTATTGCTTCAATATTGGCACTCATTCCTTTGACCCCAGGAATCAAGGAACAAATACCTCTGACTTCAAGCTGTATTTTCACTCCTGCATTACTGGCTTCATATAATTTATCGATCATCGCATAATCAGACAAACTATTCATTTTCAACTTTATATAGGCTTTTCGTCCGGCGCGCGCGTTCAAGATTTCCCTTTCGATCAATTTGTAAAATCTAATTCGGGTATAATGTGGCGAAACGATCAAATGCTTGTAACGGTGAATCCTATAGTTGATATCAAAAAATTCAAATACTTTTGAAATATCTTTCAAAATTTGCTGATGACTGGTAAAAAGAGTCACATCAGTATACACTTTGGCTGTTGTTTCATTAAAATTCCCAGTAGAGATAAAGCCGTATCGTTTTATTTTGCCGTTTTCATTCCTTTCAATAACACATATTTTACTGTGTACTTTCAATCCTTTTATACCAAAAATCAATTCAATTCCTTCGGTTTGCATTTGCTCAGCATAGGAAATATTAGAGGCTTCATCAAAACGAGCTTGCAATTCTATTTGTACTATTACTTTTTTTCCGTTCTTGGCCGCATTAATCAGCGAG